>JAEZCJ010000144.1 GCA_023433615.1 Bacillota bacterium
AGGATCAAACTCTCCATTAAAGTGTTGCCACTTGGAAAGAGCTGATTAGCTCATTACTTGTATTGCTTTTCTAACGATCCAAGGACCGTTAGGGCAGTTCGCTCGTTGTTCAGTTTTCAAGGAACAATTGCTTGTATTGCTTGGTCTTTCGTACCGCCAACCTCTCAGCGGCGACTTTCATAAGATATCACATCTGCCTACTTCAATGCAAGTGTTTTTTTCGATGATGTTATTTGCCAGTTGTGCAATCCTCATCATCGCTTCACTTCCTTCGAAGCGGCGAAAACTAATTTAACACATCGACAAGATGGAAGTCAAGGCTGCGCGATAAAAAGTTACAGTTATTTTCGCCCAGCCTCGACAACCCTCGTTATTGCCGCCTGTGAACGCCTACATTCTCGTAGACATTCCCGATGATTCGGAGCGGAACGGTCGTTTCCTTCTCGACGCCATTCGCGTATTCGACACGAAAGCGAACGGCATAGCCTCCTCCTTCTAGACCTTCCGTAACGGATGCCCATCGTTCATCGTACAGGTCGCCTGCGAATTGGCCAGGTCCGCCATGTGGCTGCAAGACCTCTTCGACCGACAAGTCACCGCCGGCTCTCCCGGCAGCAGTTATTCTTGCCGTTACCGTCTCCACCGGTCCCAGCGCCACGACTGCTCGGATCAGCAAACGTTCGCCTGCGTAGAAATCTTTTGGAGCGTGCTCCGTCTCATGACCTGCTTCGACATGATGGGCATACCACTGCTCCGTGTGATTCACTTCGCCTTGGATGAACAATGGTCTTACGGTGACGTTCTCCTCATGCGTATCGCTCACCTTTCCGTCGAAAACCGTAAGCCTAATGCGATACTGACCCGGCATAACATGAGGCAGGCGCGGCTCTTCAACCGCGTACGTCTTCTGCGCGCCGTCCGGCGCCGTAACAAGCCACGTGTAGGTTAACGGATCGGCATCCGGGTCGTAGGAACGGTTAAGCAAGCGCAGTTCGTCTCCTTCATAGATGGGGTCAGGCTGCCAATCGAAATCCGCGACAGGCGGTCGATTCGTCTCGATATAAAAATACTTGGGCCCGCTCCAATCGCTCCAATCGTATCCGTCGAACACTCTAACTTGCACAGACATATTCACAAGCTCCGGAAGGTCAGCCGTAGACGTCCAGGAAAACGCAGTACCGGAGCGAACCCCTGTATCCGATTGTAGAATCCCGCCATAACGGTAGATTCGAGCATGGTATTGCAATTGTGCATCCCCGTCCGGATCCCCATAGCTCCACGTGAATGTCGGCTTAAATACCGTAATCTTCTGAGGATTATTTTGATCTGAACTTGATGGATTCGTTACGTCAGCAACAGGTTTGCGATTAATGATCTGTATCGCTCTCGACGCCTGAGCAATTTGACCGACAGAATCCGTTACGACTTGACGGAACTGGAACGTACCCATTGAGTTAAAGGTTTTGGTCCAGCTTGTCCGGGCAGTACTAGCAAGCGATTCGCTGCCGCCAGCCAAATTGCGAATGTAATACTCATGAGCCAGATTCGTTCTCGGACCATCCTCCCGATCGCTCGCTGTGGAATCAATCGTTACCGGTATTCCACGGTACGTGATCGTGTGGCTAAGGTTAAACCCTGCAACCGGGGGATCATTCGGTGCCGGCAAGGCGCCGATCGTAATGGACCGCTCCAAGTAGCTGCTCCACGCGCCGTACTCGTCCTTGACAGCCATGCCGATCGTGTATGTACCGGTTTCGGTTGGTATGACAAGCTTTTCATTCACGTGCTTGCCGCTCGGCGACACGTAGTAAAAGCTCTTTTCCAGAATCCCTCGGGTAACTGCATAATTAATTCCGGTCGCTTCAGTCGAATACGTCCAAGCATTCAACCATCGATCCGGGTCATGACTGCGATCAACCCAGCTTACCGTCCGATCCGGATTAACGGCTATATCGTAATCGACGACCGGCCGCCTATGAACGATGACTGACTGCTCGTAATCATTCGACTTTGCCCGGTAAGAGTTGAATGTCCCTGAAGGCTGACGATAGGAAGGGTGCGGATCGTCCCAGACGCGATGCGTCACCGTGTAGCTCCCGACCTTATCCAGTGTCGCGATTGGACTGCCGTAAGTTCCGCCGCTGTATGCGGATGGACCGGACCGACCATCGCCTGCATCCAAGAACTTCTGGCTTATCTGCACATAGGACCACTGCGCGACGGCGATCGGATCATTCTCGCTGTCCGTGTAGTTCGTTCGATACGTGATGGGCGTACCGATAAGCGCTACATTATCGGTCGTGCTGCTCGTGATGTTGATCGTTGTAAGGCTAATGTCTTTGAAGAACACATGCTGCGAGTTGGCATAGGGACCGAATTTACCTGTCGCGAACGTTGCATCATTCACTTCAATGATTGGCGAGTTATTCACGAGCACCTTGATACTATCCAGTACCGCTTTGACCGTGAATGAGACGTACTCGCCTCGCCGCAGCTCGAATGGCACCTCTCGCAGCACCGTTCGCGTGCCTTCCACGATTTTGACCAGCGCGATTTTGTCCGATTGATATTCTACCCGATACATATTCTGCGCATTGGCCATACGGAACGAGAAGCCCGATGACAGAGATGAAGGCGTGAAATAGTCGAACTGCTGCTTGATCTTATAAGAAGCCGTGAAATTAGCCTGATCCGGAATGGAGGCTGAGTAGAACTGTCCGTACACATCGTACAATTCAGGGTTCTCCTGGATCGTGCCTTTGATCTGTACGCCGCCGGTCGGTCCCCCCGAGACACATAGCGACCCGTCGCCGCCGCACGGCGCGAGGGACCTCGTATATGCAGCTCTTGTATAGAGACCATCCGGGTAGAAGGACGAATACAGATCAGCCACTGTTTTTATAGCCCCAGTCTTCAAGTAAACCGATTGCAGGTAATCGTTAGCCACATAGTAGAGGAAGCCATTCTCGGACATTAACGTATGGTGCAACAGTGCAACACCGCTATTTACCGTCCATTGCAACCCTCCGTCTGAGAACCGATACGCGGAAAGAGATCCTCCATGTCGGATAATCACATAATCTTGATAAGCCCCCGCAAGCGCTGCAGTTGCAGGAACGTCAACGACGTGGGCAACTGCTCCGGAAGCTTCATGCCTGAAGACGAGCTTGTAGATACTACTCGAAAAAGTTTCGTTCTTATGGATATAGGCAACTTTCGCGTATCTAGCATTGGACACGAGCGGCCCCGCGGCTACTTTGGGTCCGTTACCATTTGCAATAGGCATATCACTCCAAGTAATATCAGATCCTCCGAAGTTTTCAAAGTATTCACCGATGAACGATGCATTATTGCCGTCTAGTTTGGTCATGGATACTCTGTAAAATGTTGCCGAATCGTCCCCATTGGGATGCCTGCTGTAATATCCGTAAGACGAATAGTAGGGGTTACCTTTTGAGTCGTATCCGAGGATATAGTTAGACGGCATCCAGTGGGGTTTTGATTTAAAATGTGTGGTTATAGAGAAAGCCCCTTCCGGATAGTCGGTCGAGCTGTTGACCGTGCTTGTTTCGATCCATGGGCGGTCTACATCATAGTTGATAATCCGGTCCGGTAAATTCGCATATAATTCCGGGTAATTCATATTGGCGATCACCTCTTTGTAACCGGTATTGAATAGCATTTTGTAGCCTGTCACTTGTTCGGTACTCCCTACCAGGGCGCACCACGTACTGCCGCAAGCCCAATAATGCATATTGTCTTGAACCTTCTTGGAGGGTGCTGCTCCTGTTACAAATTGCTCAAACGTATAAACATAATCATTACCGCTGTCTATCATATAAATCAGTCGATTTTCCACATCGATGTAAAGGCTAACGCGATCATACGTCCGCAGAAGAGTGCCATTGCCCTGGTAAACCTCAAACTTCTTTGCGTCTCCGTTCGTACCGTCCTTCTTAAGCAGGTAATAATTGCCATATAAGTTGATTCTTTGACCGCTCGTTTGCGTCAAATTGTGGGAGAAGTCGTAATCATCGTAGGATGTTGGGTTGTTGGATACGGTGATGTTCGCATCTGGCCCTTTCCATACAACCGGTCCGCCAGCAACGTAATTAAGAAAGCTCTGATATTGGATCCCGTTCGCTCTTCTAGTGGCCGATTGTAGTGCATTATCGACCGAATTGTATACCCACGCCTTTCCGCCATTTGTATTCGTCCATGCGCCTCCAAGGAGGCTGCTTGGCGAAATATTGTACGTCGATCCAAAGCTAGGCGGAGGGGAAGAGTCGCCCGAAGCTGTAAAAGAAACGAATGGCGTGTCATTCACGACATCGAGAATGAATTCCTTTGCAGCGTTTTTCCCCCAATCCTCTTTCACGTAGATCCTGAACTGATATTTGCCTACAGTAGTCGGTTGGAAATTCCCCTTCCGAGAAGCATTCAATGGGACGATGGTTTCCGCATGCTCGGTAAAATTCCCGTCATTATCGGCATCATACCGATACGAGAGCCGCGTCTCAACGATCGTGTCATTATCAAGGCTCATGGATTTCTCGGTAAGCGTAATCGGCAGACCGCGCATTGCCGTTGCTGGAATGTCTAGCTCGGGAACCGGCGGTAGGTCTGGATGGACCGTCAGTTCATGCTTCGCTGGTTGGATCGATCGCAGTCCGATACTATCCGTGACGTGCAGCGTTACGATTTCCTTGCCTGGTGATACATAGACACTACGTTTATTCCCCCATTCATCCTTGGAATGATCGATCGATCGGCCGACAGGACTATAGCTGTCGCCGCTGCTGAACGGCATTGCAAGCGGCCGGCCTTCTTTCGCTTCGGTCGGGCCGGTGATCCGTGCGATCGGGTTCGGCGGCACAACGGTGATCGTGGCATAGCGGGTTGTCGTTGCGCCGAATTCGTCTCTCATGGTAGCCCTTACGGTGTGTGTCCCAAGGCCATCCATTCTGATCCCATGATAGCCATTGGTATACTCGCTATATTTGCTCGGAATCGCCTTCGCCCATGCTGAGCTAACGCTTAAATCGAAGCCGTCAAAATAGAGATCATCGCCATCCGGGTCTCGGGGTATCGGAATGGTTGGGTCTTCGATGTAGATAAGATTAAGCGTAGTGCCCTCCACAACTTCCGTAACGGCTTTAGTTGGACTGTGCGGATACACAAACCCGATCGCGAATTCCGGAGGCCGGTTATCGGGGTCACTCTCTACCGTCAGTGTCTTAGGTCCAATCCATTCGGATGTGCCGCAGCTGGTCTTGATCTCCAATGAAATGGAGTGCGTTCCTACGCCGATAACGGAGGGATAATTGCTGTAGCTGTACGATGTCGCGGTTGTCATGCCGTATTGCGGAGGGGTATGGTAGGTAATTGCTCCCCGCACGATCTTGTAACGATGAGATTGATACGTGCAGCCATTCATCACAAAATTTTTCGGTTGAATCTTTATGCTCTCCCGGTATTTGATCGTTGCTGGAACGACATCGAAATCGCCGGTGAAGGACGATGCGATCTTCTCGTAGAAGAAGGTCACGTAGGCGGTCTTCTGCGACGGTGCTGATAGAGAGACAGAGGCCGACGTTCCGCTGTTAACCGTATTCGAGTAGCCACTGTACGAAACATTCTGGCCCTTTACCGTTCCGTAGCTGCTGTCTGCGGGGATCGTTCGACTGTGTGGCAATGTCGCAACGGAGATCGTGCTTTCCCCCTTCTCAGTATACGCGCCGCCAGCTGTCGTTCTGACCATGTGCCTGACGTTGATGGTGCCGGCAGCAGCTACTTTTTTCTTGTAATAGAGCGTGATTTGATATTGGTCGTAAGTGCCATCGAATATATTCGTGCCATTGTTATTGATGGGCGGTGGCGGTCCGAGGATGATCGCACCTGTCGGCGCTGTTCCTGTCTTGGACTCTTTATAGCCCTCGTACTCATAGTCTGCGACTGTTGGCACAGTTGTCGGATAAGATTGTCCATTGACCATGTTTTCTATTTTTGCGGGCATTAAGTTTTGACCGTCTGTGCTGTAGTGGCTCGTCGTCTTCATGCCATCGAGCTCAAATTCGATGACGATCGGGAAGTAATAGGTATGTCCCTCGATGCCCGGACCGCATGCAGTCTTCTCACACAAATTCTCAAAGAAACCATCCAGTTTTCCAACCGGAGACAACGTATAGGAGATCGTTGCTGTCCCATTACCCGTTACACCTGTTGAAGTTCCCACGTTATCTACCGTGGACATGTAGTCGGCATACCGCAAATAAGGGGTAGCTCTGGATTTCTCAAAATAAGTAACATGAGTTCCTGAACCTGAAAACTTGATAGGGGTAACACTTCGTACTGATCTCCCAGGGAACGAGAACGTGTATGTCCAAGTAAGACCGTCAACTGCTGTTACAGTGGATTGTGGTGCCTTTGGCGACCAATTACCCGCCTGATCCTTCCAGATACTATATGACATCAGCGCTACGATATAGCGCTTCGTAGGATCCTTGTTCGGATCCGTATAAGGCGTAATGTGGCTATTCCCGAACTGTAGCTCCTCTGCTGCCGCATGACTTGGCCACAGCGTTAAAATCGGTGTTAGCAGCGGCAGCAGGATTGAGATACATAGTAGCAGAAATATCCATCTACGTTGACGTTTCATCGTTCCACCTGCTTTATTTAAAGTAATTCTCCATCAGGATGACCGAATCGGAAGCCGTGAATATTCCGACGTAGGCAGCATCCTTGATCTTCGTATCCATGTAATTCTTAATTCCAACCATTTCATCTCCGCTATAGGTGCCCTTGTTGTAATTCACGCGTAATTCCCCAATGTATTCACGTAACGGACTGATTTCTGGACGGATTCTTAGCGGCAATCCTTTTTCAAGGAAATAATACGATATTCCCATAGTCCCTCTGGTGTCGGTTACAGAACGGAATTGTTCATCACCATTCAGAATAACTCGATCAACGCGGTAAATAGTGGAGGAATCAATATCGAGCGGCCAATCGGTTTCTTTAATGATTCGAACCTTTGATAGCTTTTCACCGAAGGTTTTACTTTCTGGACGCCAATCTATTATTTTGTTTTCTGCAGCTCTTCCCGTAAAATAATGCAGATACGGTTCCAAATCCACTGCATCTACCGCTTCCTCCAACTTCGGCACATTCTTATGCCCGATCCAAACGAACCGGCTGAGCGAATCCCACTCGACCGTCTCGCCCAACTGCTCGCTCACGAACCGCGTCGGTACCATCGTCCGCCCCTTCGTCGCATACGGGGCGACTGTCAGCGCGACGTTCTTGCCATTCACGACCGCCGTCTTCGAGCCGATCGTCACCGTAACCTTACGGCTTCCCTTCGCGAACGTGATCGTCTTCCAATCCGGCGTAACGGCCAACTGCGCACCCAGCGCATCGGATACCGCGCGGAACGGTACAAACACTGTGCTGTTCACGACCTCCGGCTTCACGTCGGACGCAATCTGCCGCGCGTTGTAGAGCACCTTAATATCCAGATCGTATTGTCTTGGCGTCGTCACCGCCGCACTCGTAGTTGTTGCTATCGATGCAACTAGACTCGCTGCAATTAGGAAGCCCAACATTTTCTTCATCATTAATCATCATCCTCTCTACCATCCATTTACACCACGAATTGTTAATCTAATAAAATATTAACGTATTCTTCCAACCCCAGTCACTCCAAATCTTCGCAAACATCACAAACTGAACAAAAAAACACCCGTCCCACACGGTCCATATGACCATGCAAGACAGGTGCCTCCTGTCGTCTCTATATCCAATTACACCCATTATAGCCAACAACCTATTGTACCGCAAGCGGCAAAATCATTCGCCCACGCAGAGGCAGCGATTTCTACGCTTCCTTCGGCAGCGGCGCGTACTGCAGCTCCAGCGCGTCGGTGTCGCCTGACGGCGGGATGACCGCGACCTCGCGAATATATCCGCGCAGCACGAGCTTCTGCAGCAAGAGCGACAGGTCGAGCTTCAGCAGCTTCAAGCTTGGATGGCTGTGCAGCTCCATGACGCTCCACGGCTCCTCGCGGCTGTCCATCAGCTCAAGCAGAAGCTTGCAGCACGAACGCATCTTGCTCATGACGTGGAAGTCGCAAGCAAGCAGCACAAGCTGCACCCGCTTCTCCAGCGACTCAGGACTCACGGTAAGCTCCTCGTACAACTTATAGATACCCGGGTTCACATGCCGCATCTGCGCCCATACCGTCAACTCCGGGTGAATGCCCTCCTCGATCAGCGCAATGTGCGCCCAATGGTGGAGCGAGCTCAGGATGCTGCTATGCGCGTCCAGCATATTGCCGTCCTGCATGTCCTGCTTCGCCTGCTGGTTCGTGCGCAGGAACGCGGCGAACTCGGCGATCAGCTTCTGTTTGCGCAGCTCTTCCGGGAATTCCGTCAGCCGCTGCTTGATACGCTCTAAATATTGCTCACGATCGAACAAGATCTCACCTCGTACGAGCCATGGTATAATGCTTCGATTATCGATACCGGCTATCCACTGCTCCAACGCCTCGGGCGTAACGGACCTTAGCTGCACGCGCTTCCCGGCAGTATGCACATGCTCGACCCGGCGATCCGGGTCATCCTGCTCCATGACGGCTAAGAACAACAGGTCCAGTCCGTCGATCAGCGGGTTGAAGCGATACGGATTGCCGATCGCCATGAGGCTGATCAAGCCGTCGCGCTGTCTAATCGTATCCGCAAATTGCGATGTGATCATTTTCACCATAGAGCCCCCGTATAGCTTCCGCGATTGGTTTAAGCTATAATAATATTCTGTGGCAAGTATATGTTCGACAAGCACGGGTCTGTTTCCTGCTTCGATGATACAGAAAGTCGCGACATTAACGACTATGTTCATAAAGGCCGATTCGACGTCGAATATGCTTCTCGAATCGCTTCGCGATCACACACGGACTTTTTGAACAACCTCTCACTACGTAATATAGAAGGGTGACACCGCTATGCTATTCAAATCCGCTAAGATCAACGAATTCCGCTTGTGGGGACTGCTGCTGACCATGGTCGGCATGGGCCTCATGATCGCAGGAACCGCCGGCATCGTCTTCTGGGGTGGCCAGGCCGGCAAAATATTCGCAGGCATCTTCATGGTTATCGGCATGATCGCGCTCATGCTCAGCATGGGCACGTACTTCTGGGCCGGCATGATGTCCACGAGCGCAACCATCCTCGTCTGCCCCGAATGCAATAAGGCAACGAAGATTCTCGGCAAGACGGACCGCTGCATGTTCTGCCGCACGAAGCTGACGCTCGATCCGAACGAGGCGACGCATAATCCTTACGCTGCCGACTCGGGCGCCGATACGCCTACTTCCCGCTAACGCAAAAAGAGCTTCTGCAAGCGAGCAAATGCCCGCCGTGCAGAAGCTTTTTTCGTACCGTGCGCACCAGCCGTTAAGGTCTTGATTCCAGCGCCTCATGAAGCGTCTGCCAGATCGCAGGCTTCTGGAAGCCGCGCTGCCAGGTCGCAACGCCGCCTAGATGATACTTCTTCGCCAATTCGCCTCGCGCACGTATCGACGTCTCGTCCTCGATCCAGATCCGATGCCGCGCGCCGTCCTCTTCATATTCCACATAATGCTGACCTGCAGCCTCGTCGAAGACGGGCTTCAGCTTGCGCTCCGCAATCAGCTTATCGATCGTCTCCATGCCGTACGCCTTCGAAGAGACCTTGACCTTGCCGTTCTCGTCCTTCGTCTCCGTCCAGATGCGCGTATAGAGCGGAATGCCCAGTACCAGCTTGCGCGCCGGCACGCCGTCTTCCTCCAGGATGCGCTTCACCGACTGCTCTACCCATGGCAGCGACGCCACCGAGCCGGCCTTCGGACTCGATGCCCAGTGCTCGTCATACGTCATGACCATCATGAAGTCGACGATCTTGCCGAGCGATTTGCGGTCGAGGAAGGCCGACCACATCTCGCTGTTCGACTTCGGCGTCACGTCAATGGACACCACGAGGCCTTGATCATGCGCGAGCGGAGTGAATTCCCTCACGAATTGCACGAGATTCTCCTTATCCTTCGTGTGGACGTTCTCGAAGTCGATGTTAATGCCTTGCAGCTTGTACATGCGCGCATAAGATAATAATTGCTGGCTCATCTTAAGACGAGTCTCGTAATCATTCAGCACTTCCGTCGTGCGATCAGGCTCGAAGCTGTTGTTAAAAAGCGCCCACACCTGCATTCCGCGTCCATGCGCCCAGGTGACATAGTTCGGATCGGCCTTCGACTTGATCGTGCCCGCGTCATCCATCAGTTCGAACCAGGTCGGACTTACCACGTTGACGCCAGGCATCTCGCCGATCTTGGCGGGATTAGCCGGCACGTTGTAGACTGCTTCCCAGGTCAGGTTGATTTTGCTGCCTAGCACCTTCCAAGCGACGTAAGGCTCGTCCGCTATCGGTTCAGGCACGCGTTCAACCTCGGTTAGCGCATAGTCCGGCTTCGCGCCATAGCCTAGATGACCGCTCGCGCTCTGCACTTTATACCAGCCTTCCGACTCGCCCCAGATCCGAACGGCGCTATCTGCCGCGATGCGTTCCACGATCGGAGCATGAATGCTGGGCTCGCTGCGAATGGCAGCCCACTTCTCCCCGCTATCCTTCTCGCCTTCAACCGGCAGCGCCGCGGCGCGCGGAATCGTCTGGCCCGGCTTAAGCAGGGTCACGATGCCCGTATCCGCCGCAATCTCGGCCTGCAGGCCGTATAATTCGCGGACAGGCGTGAGCGGCAGCAGCACCGTGTCGCCATCCTTCGCAGCCGCGATGGCCAACTGGAACGGCTTGCTGTTCATCGTCGCCGTCAGCGCCTCCGTCTTCATATGAAGCACCTTGCCGGCCGTCGTCATGATGACGGAGCCGCTGCCTTCCACTTCCTCGTAGTGGATCGCGGCATCCTCACCCAGCAATGCCTGAACCGTATCCAGCGGCAGCAGCAGTTCCTCGCCGTCGCGCTTGGCTTCCGTCTCCAAGACTGCGCCCTCGAACATGACCGGTATATCGAAGCCGTAGTCCGGCACGATCGTCTCCGTATTCGGCAGCGTTCGCAGCCATGCCAAGTAACCGCCTGCTCCTGCGATCAGCAGGATGCACAATACGATCATGATTCGCAGCAGCGGGCTCCGCCTGCGATTCGTCCGCACCCGTATGGTCTCCATGCAGAACCCTCCAGTCTTATCATGATGATTGATAAAAGAAAACGTACAGCAGGCGGAACCTTAGCCCACGCCCCTGTACGTATATAGACGAACCATATGCAACTTAAGTTATCCCTTGGAACAACATACTACGAGTTCACGCAAGTACCGCATACACCGTAAATTTCCATTCGGTGGCCTTCCACGACAAAACCAGTCTCCTTGGAGGCTGCGCGTTCGACCTCCAACAGCGGCGGATACTCGAAGTCCACGATCGACCCGCATGACTTGCAAATGGCGTGGTAGTGGTCGGATAGATCCGCATCGAATCGGCTGGAATCATCGCCGTAAGTCAGCTCTCTTACCAGACCCGCTTCCACGAATAGCCGCAGGTTATTATAGATTGTCGCCACGCTCATGCTCGGATACTGGGGTGACAGCGCCTTATAGATCTCATCCGCCGTCGGGTGCGTCATCGAGTTCATTAAGTAAGCTAGAATAGCGTGGCGCTGCGGGGTCATGCGAACGCCGGTCATCTTAAGCTGTTCGATTGCTTCGGCTACGCTCGTGCTCATTCCCCTCACGCCTTTCCTCATCTTTGTAGAAGCTGTTCAGAAGTCCGCCGGACATTATGAACGTTCACTATATAGTCATTGTACGTGCATGATTTCATTTTTGTCAATTCGATGGCGGCGGAGAAGCTTGGAAACGATGGATGGCGATGCTGCTGTTCGCATCGATGCTGACCCGGTACGTGCCCTCGCCGACCTCGCCCTCGATCGTCTTCTTGCTTACCTCCAGCGGGAGGTCCGTCGTGATGTCGCCGAACGTGACGGAGCCTCTTACGCTGTAATCGCCTTGTTCCGGCAGTGCGACATAGATCTCGCCAACGGCACTGCCGATATCCCAAGCACCGCCCACTACCGGACTCGCCACGGCGATTCGTCCGTTGAGCGTATCCGCATGGACGGCGCCTTGCACGTCCAGAATGTCGATCTCGCCATTCTTCGTATCGGCCTCGATCTGACCGCCGATCGCCTGCAGCCTGACGCTGCCGTTGGTTGTCGTGACCAGCGCATCTCCGGCGATCCGTTCGCCGACGATTCGCCCATTGAAGGTTGCCAGCCGTGCCGCTCCTTCGATATCGTAAGCTTCGACGCCGCCGTTCTTGGTCGAAGCCTTCACGGATAGTGCCGATATGCTGCGCAGCTTGATTTCGCCGTTCGCGTTATCGATCTCCAAGCTTTCCAGCAAGCGGACATCCTGCACATCTACATCGCCGTTCAGCACGTTAATCTTAATCGTGTGCAGGCCCAGCGACTGATCTTCGGCCGGCAGCAGCTCATCGATCTGCTCGATCACGTTCTCCTCGGTTTGCTCGGACTGCTCAGGTTGCTCGAGCTGTTTTGCCTGCTCGGACTGCACAGGCTGTTCCGCTTGCTCCGTTATCCCGATTCCGTCTGCAGGCACTCCTGTCGTCTCCGACTCCGTACTCTCCATCTCCGCGTTACCCGGCTCCTGAGACTCGTCATCGATCTCAATCTTCACAGGCTCCGGCGAGCGCGGGAGCGTCACCACCAGATTCATCCGCGGCTTGCGGTTGCCGGCTGCGCCGTACGCCTCTCCTCTGGCCGCGATCGTCAGCTTCTCGTCCCCGCTGATCTCGACAACGGACAAGTCCGCGACGCGGTCCGCCTCGGCCTTATCCTCCAGATCGACCCACACCACCGTCTCCACGAGAATCTCCTCGACGTCCATCTCCCGCAGCGTCACGCGTCCATTCGGGTTATCGATCACGAGCGATAAAGCGGTATCCTCAAGCGGATGCGTCACTGGATCCTTCGTATACTGGAAGCCCTTCTCTTCCGTGAAGCCGCTCAGCTCGCTCACCTCGGCAGTCCATTGATCGATCCATTTCATCGGGAAGCCGCTCAATTGGGTCACGCCGTATGCGACGACAGACACGACCAGCGCCAGCGCCAAGCCGCCGGTGTCGAAGCCGATCCTTCTGCCGCTCTTGCGGCTGCCGATCGAAATGATGACGACCTCGATGCCCAGCGCGATCAGCGCAGCCGGCCACCACTGGCCGACCAGCGCAATCCTGTCCCCGCCTTCGATACGATCCCATAGCAGCAGGCATCCGACTGCGACCAACACGCTTGCAGCCGTCACTCTCCCCAGACGGTACATATTCCTGTCTCTCCTTCCGTACAATACGGCGGCAAGGACTGCCAGTCCAGCCGCTGCTGCATAATCGCCCGCCGCGCCGAGCCAAGGCTCCGCCCACTCCGCAGGCCGGATCATGACGAGCAGCAAGAGCCCCGCCGCGATCAAGGCGATGCCCTGCAGGCCGGAGACGCGCTCGCGATCCGATTGCGAGATACCGCCGGTAACCGACGTCGACTGCAAAATATCGTAGATGCTATAGAAGTAAATGACCGGCAGCGAGATGCATAGGTAGACGATCAAGACCAGATGGCGTCCGCCGAACGTCCCTGCGGTGTACACGATACCGGCCGTCGCCGTGACCGTCGCCAGCAATAGCCATAGTCCTGTTCGCGTGCGCCCGATATACAATTGTCCCGCTCCCGGCACCGCAAGCGACAGCAAGGCCGCCGCGAATCGCTTCATGCGCGGCATACGCGTTCGCCTCCAGTATGAATGACTATGCTCTCTGCCCTACTCCGTGCTTACCTCCAAGACGCCTTCGACAAACCGCAGAATGTCCAGCAGCTGCGCTACGGACTGTTGATTCTGTGACCCGATCTGCAGCCGCACCTCCAGATGGCCGAATTCGCTCGATGCTTCCTCTTCCCGCACGGACATTTTCCGGACATTGATCCCGCGCGAATCCAGAACCTCTTGTATGCGTCCCAGCACCTTCGGGCGGTCCTCGGTAATTACCGCGATGACGCGTTCTCGCTTGCCCCGGATGAATCTGCGCTCCAGCTTATTCATCGCCCAGAGCACGAACAGCACCATGGCGGTCGCCACCGACGAGGCAAAATAAAATCCCGCTCCGACGCCCAGACCGATCGCCGATACGACCCACACGGATGCCGCTGTCGTCAGCCCCGTAATGCCCCTGCCCGTATGCAGAATCGTGCCCGCGCCCAAAAAGCCGACCCCCGTAATGACCGCCGCCGCCAGACGAGCCGGGTCAACCCGGACATTCGCCTCATCGACGAACGCGCTGAAGCCGTAGATGGACAGAAGCATGAGCAGGCATGACCCGAGACAGACCATCATATGCGTTCGAAGGCCTGCCGCATGGCTGGACTGCTCCCGCTCGAACCCGATCATGCCGCCGAGCAGCACGGCGAGCACTAACCGAAGCGCAATCTGCAATTCATTGATGTACCAAGGATTGTCCATATAGCCCTCCATGCGATCATCCGCGCTTATATTGGCACTATTGTACCATATTGCCGCAGCAAGCGTAGAGCCTGCGCGCGCCACGAAGAGCGCATGACAAGCAGCCCGCCTTCGCGCGAAGGTGGGCTGCGGACATGCTATTCGTTACAGATCGTCGACCGGAGGCTCATGCTCGACCCAGTTCCATTCGCTGTCGATCAGGAACTGATTCGGCCAGTCGACCGCTTGCTCCTCGAGGTTCAGGTAGCGAAGCATTTCCTCGCAGAAGGGATTGACGTTATCAGGCGCAGGGGCCGCCAGGACCTGTGCCAGCATAGCATCGTACGATGCCGGCTTCAACGGCGCGCGATGCGTCTCCGCAAGCAGCCACTTATGATAAGGGTATAACTGCTTGTTCTCATTCAAGACGATCCTGCTGGCGAACAGGACGATTTTCTGGATCGCGAGCACCTTCAGGTAGTCGTTCTGCTTCTTCACGGCTTCGCTGTAATACCATTTCCACGCCAGCAACTGCGAGACGAACCGCTTCCTGCGTTCCTCCTGCCGATCTACAGGGTATTCCGTCACGCGGGCCAGCAGCTCTTCGAGTCCGGGGATCCTGTTCTGCAGCACGATGCAATCTTGGAATGCATAACGCGCCGGATCGCTGCCTCGCTCTGCAACCAAGCGAAGGAACGGGAGGCTCACGACCTTGCAGTCGATATAACCGCCGCTATACGTGCACACGTCCCACAGGCTGAAGGTCAACTTGTTCTCGCGCTTGCGCTTCTCGTACTCAACCTCATCCACGATGAGCATGATGTCGATATCCGAATCCGGTTTGGCGAAGCCATGAGCGATCGAACCGCCCATCAGAATAGCCAATATGGATGCATCATCCTTGTAACGCTCCATAAAAATGTCTAACGATTCCCGCTGCTGTTGCTCCATTCCTTCTCCACCTCT
>JAEZCJ010000164.1 GCA_023433615.1 Bacillota bacterium
GGGGCCCCTTCGACGATAGGAGTACCAACAAGACGGAGGCTTCGAATGATGAGAACAACGCTTCGCAATCCGGCCGTGTATCTGATGTTTATCCTGCCGACGCTGATTCTGTACGGACTCTTCTTCCTGTACCCGATGGCAACATCGTCCTTCTATGCCTTTACGGATTGGAACGGCTTGGACGACTACCGGTTCGTCGGGATGCACAATTTCCGCGAGGCCTTCGCCGACACGGACTTTCAATACGCGATCCTGAACAATATGATATTCATTGGTTTCTCCATCTTCATTCAGGTGCCGCTCATTATCGTCGTGGCGCTCATGATCTCGGCCGTCAAGCGGCTGCAGGGCTTCTACAAGACGACCGTGTTCATGCCCTCGATCCTATCGACGTCGGTAATCGGCATTCTGTGGGGCTTCATCTACGAGCCTGAGCTCGGACCGCTGAACAAGCTGCTCTCACTGCTTGGCGTGGACACGATCTACTGGCTGGCGGACACGGCTTGGGCGCTGCCGGCGGTGCTGCTGGCGAATGCGTGGCAGTGGATGGGCTTCTACATCGTGCTGGTGCTGGCGGCGATTCTCGCCATACCTCGCGAGATCGGGGAAGCGGCCGCGATCGACGGCGCCGGCGGCATGAAGCGCGCGCTGCTCATTACGGTGCCGCTGATCCGGCCGATCGTCTCCGTCATCGTCATGCTATCGATCGCCGGCGCGATGCGAGTCGTCGACATTGTCCTCGTCATGACGAAAGGCGGCCCCGTCGGCGCTACGGAAGTGATGGCATCGTACCTCGTGAACGAGGCGATGGGCGTCGATCCGAGCTACGGCTTCGGTACCGCGATATCGCTCATCATTTTCGCGTTCGCGCTCGTCCTGACCGCACTCTATCAATGGACGTTCGGCAGAAGCGCCGAAGGGGAGGGGCAGGCATGACAACAGCCATGAAATGGAAAAGATCCGTGCCCCACGCCGTCCTGCTCGCCTATGTCGCGATCGTGCTGTTTCCGTTCGTGTTCGTCGTCTTCTCGTCGCTCAAGGAGAGCAACATCGAGATCGCGGCGCATCCATTTGCCCCGCCGACGGAATGGTATTGGAGCAACTACGCCGAGGCATGGGTCAAGGCGAAAATCAACGTGTACTTCTTCAACAGCTTGTACTTGTCCGCAAGCTCCGCGATCGCCGGCGTGCTGCTGGCCGCGGGGACGGCGTACGCGCTGACGCGCATGCGATTCCGGCGAGCGAGCAAGGCGCTGTACCAGCTGATCCTGATCGGCATGCTGATCCCGGGCAACGTGCTATTCATCGCGCAATACATTCTCGTCATGAAGATGGGCATTCTGAATACGCATTGGGCGCTGTTCCTGCCTTATACGGCAGGCGCGCTGCCGCTAAGCGTTCTCCTGATCGCAGCATTCATGAAGTCGATTCCGGATGAGCTCGAGGAAGCGGCGATCATGGACGGATTGAGCTCGATCGGACTGTTTGCTAGAATTATTTTACCGGTAACGCTGCCGGCGCTTGTAACCGTATTCATCGTCAATTTCCTCGGTGCGTGGAACGAATACCTGCTCGCGAACTTCTTCATCAGCAAGGATGCGCTGAAGACGCTCCCGACCGGCATGGTCGGCTTCCGAGACGCGTTCCAGACGAATTACGCGCTGATCTGCACGGGCATCGTGTTCAGCGTGGTACCCGTCCTCGCGCTATATGCCTTCTTGCAGGAGAAAATCATCGAAGGCGTCACGGCAGGCAGCGTGAAAGGATAGACGAAGCTAGATCGGCCATACGGCTGCAACCCAGTCCCCCAAGGAGGCGTGCGCGGCATGTCGCTTAGAGCCAAGCTGTTCGGAGCATTCCTCGCCTTCATCATCGTGCCGCTCGTCGTGCTCGGCATCGCCGCGTACCATATGGTGACGGGACTGATCGAAGAGAAGTACGCGGAGCAGTCCGAGCTGACGCTTCGCGCCCTCAGCCAGAGCGTAGGGTTCTTGTTCGGCGAGATGAACAAGGTGACGGACAGCACCATTGCCAGCGATGCCATCCAAGACGCGCTGAAGGGAGTAAGGCCGGCCGGCGTGCCGGACATCGAACAGATCGATTATATGGAGCTGAACGAGGTGCAGCGGAATTTTCGCGAGCTGCTTGTCAACCATCCCTCTGTCAGCTATGCCTTCATGTATACGCTGCATAACGAACGCATCAACAAAATCTTCGCGAAGGAATCGTTCAGCGCGATGCCCTTCGAGCAATTCAAGGCACAGCCCATCTACAAGACGGTGATGGAACGGGCAGGTCTTCCGGTATGGGTGGGACCGTACCAATACCCGAAGCTGACCGGCACCGATCCCGTATTCACGCAGATCCGCGTCGTGAAGGACATCGATACGCTGGACGACAAGGGCATCCTGCTCGTTCAGATCAAGAATGCGGGGCTCGAGTCCGTGTTCCGTTATTTTCGCTTTAACCAAGCCAAGCATGCTACGAGGTTCATTATCGCGAGCGGCGAAGGAATGGTGCTGTACGACAGCGACCAAGGCAAGGGCTTGAATGGCCGGCTGATCGGCGAAGTGACGAATCAACAACGGTTTGCCGCCGATTCGCGCACGTATCGCAGCAATCGCCAGACGTTCGACGGCCGCGACAGCGTCGTCTCCAGCATCAGCTTGCCGATCGAGGATTGGCGACTGCTATCCGTCACCTCTTGGGAATCGTTGTCGGCCGAAGTGATGGAATCCGCCAAATGGGTGGCCGCCGTCGTGTTGGTCAGCTTGGCGTCGGCGTGCATCTTCATCCTCTTCTTCGCGCAGCGCGTCGCCCGATCGGTCATTCAGACGGTGCAATTCATGCGCAAGGTGGAGCGGGGCGACCTGACCGCGCGGCTGCCGGTCGAGGGCACGGACGAGATGTCGCTGCTCGCGCGCGGCTTCAACAGCCTGGTCCATCGCGTGGCGGAACTGCTCGATGAAGTGACGCGTCAGCAGGAGCGCAAGAAGCGCGCCGAGCTGCAGGCGCTGCAGGCGCAGATCAAGCCGCATTTCCTATTCAATGCGCTCGAATCGATCAACATATTAGCGGTACAGAATCAGGGGAAAAAGGTAAGCCAAATGGTCGCGCGCCTCGGCAGCATGCTGCGGATCAGCATCCAGCAGCAGGAGCGGATCACGGTGGAGCAGGAGCTTCGGCATCTGCGCAGCTACCTGGAGATCCAGAAGTTCCGCTTCGAGGAGCTCTTCGAGTTCGATATCGACGTGCCTGCGGAGCTTCTCGGCTGCATGATGCCGAAGCTGACGCTGCAGCCGCTCGTCGAGAACAGCATTCAGCACGGATTCGAAGGCATAAGCTACATGGGACGCATTCGCGTTCGGGCGTGCAGGGAAGCCGGCAGCCTCGCGTTCTACGTGGAGGATAACGGACTCGGCATACCGGCGGAGACGCTGGCCGCTTTCGCGTATGAGCGGGATACCGGGCAGCGCCATGCCGAATCGCCCGAGACGGGCGAGCGGCGCGGACTCGGCGTGTGCAATGTCGCGGATCGGATCCGGATCGAGTACGGCAGCCGATACGGGATGTTCGTCTGCAGCGCATCGGACCATGGCACCGCGATCAAGCTCGTCATGCCGCTTGCGAACGGAGGGGATTACTGATGCGGCTCAAGGCATTGATCATCGATGACGAGTCGAAAATATTAACCAACTTGAGCACCGTACTGCCGTGGGACGAGATGGGAATCGACGTCGTAGGCCTTGCCCGAAACGGCGTGGAAGGGATGGAGGCGGTGCAGGCGCACCGGCCGGATCTCGTGCTGTGCGATATTCGCATGCCGATTATGGACGGCATTCAGTTCCTGGAGGCACTAGCCGGATTCGGCGCCGGCTCCGGCTCGGATCGGGAGGAGAAGACAGATGCGGAGGTCGTGATGCTGACCGGTTATCAGGACTTCGAATATGCCCGATCCGTCATTCGCTACGGCGTCCGGGATTATATCTTGAAGCCGATCGATTATGACGAGCTCATGACTGTCATCGAGCGGCTGGCCGGTTCGATTCGCGCTAGGCGGCGGGCAAAGCGGCAAGACGAAGACCGCTACGGGCAAGCCGCAGCGCTTGCTTATGAGAAGCGCCTGTATGATCGGCTGTTGGGTTATACGGCGCCGCTTCCGCATGCGACGCTGCGCGGGGACGACCGGGAGGATGGAGCGGTCTGCTATACGATGCTGCTAGCCGACTTCGATGGCTATGCCGAGCGTTTCATGTCGAATGCGGACCAAGAGCGGCGGTTATGGAACTTTGCCGTTCGCAACGTATTCGAGGAAATGCTGGCGGAGGAAGGGTTGCGCCACGCCGTGCTGCAGACGCGGGACGGCGAGTTCTGCATGCTGGTCGAAGCTGCAGAGGCGGATCACGACGACGAGACGGCGGCCGATTGCGTCTCTGACGGCATGCGGCTAGCCCGGCTGCTGCAGCAATCCGCAGCCGTTCATACGAAGATCAGCTTGTCGATCGGCGTGTACCCGACGCGCATCGCGCCGCATCAGCTGCATGCCGCATTCAAGACGCTGCAGCGCCGCATGCAGCTGGACATGGGCAAGCGCGCATCGTGCTTCGTATGCGGCTCGGATGAAGGCGGGGACATGAGCCGCGTGGAGCTGTGGGAACCGATCGAGGCGCTCGTATCCGCCATGCGCCGGCATGACCGAGACGCCGTCGAACGGGCGCTGTCCGACTTGACGGCGCACTTGCACGCGGTAGCCGTACAATCGCTGGCGCGTGCGGCGAAGCTCGGGCATTTCGTCGTGCTGCATCTGCTTCGCGAGATGCGGGAGCTGGGCGCGCTGACTAGCGAGCAGGAGCAGGACATCTGGGCGATGACGGAGCAGGCCGATCGGGTCAAGGACGCGCTGGCCGTCGTCAGGCGGATTATCGGGGCCTGCCAGGACAATGCGGCAAGCGCGAAGCCCGGCGACGTACTGATGCATGCCGCCAAAGACTACATCCACCGGCACCTGCCCAAGGATCTCGGCATCGACGAAGTCGCGGAGTCGATCGGCATTAGCAGCAGCTATTTCAGCATGCTGTTCAAGCAGCATTTCGGATCGACGTTCGTCGAGTACGTGACGGCCCAGCGGATCGAGCTGGCGAAGTCGATGCTGCTCCTTACGAGCCGCAGCATCACGGATATCGGCCGGTCGGTCGGTTACGCGGAGAGGCGATATTTTACGAAGGTGTTCCAGAAGCTGACAGGCATGATCCCGTCGGAGTATCGGGAACGGAGTAACGCTAGAGGCACAGGGGAGGCTGGACAAGGATGACGGAGATTGCGAGTTGGAGCTTGAAGGCTAAGATCGGACAGCTCGTCATGTGCGGCTTCGACGGCATGGCGCCGACGGAAGGCATTCTGGGATTGATTGAGGAATATGCGCTTGGCGGAATCATCTACTTCCGGCGCAATGTCGGCACGGCGCAAGAGACAGCCGAGCTGTCCGCGAGGCTGCGAGAAGCCGCAGGCCGCGTGACGGACGTGCCGCTCTGGATCGCGGTCGATCAAGAGGGAGGCACGGTCGCGCGCATCGACCGGGATATTACGGTCATGCCCGGCAATATGGCGCTCGGCGCCGCGCGTGAGCCGTTCTATGCGTATGATACGGCCCATGCATCGGGTTCTGACCTGCTGCGCATGGGCATTAACCTGAACTTGGCGCCGTGCCTTGACGTGAACTGCAATGCATTGAATCCCGTTATCGGCGTTCGCTCCTACGGCGAACGTCCGGAGCTGGTCGGAGAGCTGGGCACGGCGGCAATCAGAGGGTTTCAGGAGGCTGGCGTGTCCGCTTGCGCGAAGCATTTTCCGGGGCACGGGGATACGGATACCGATTCGCATCGGGAGCTGCCGATCGTGCCTCACGGCCGCGAACGGCTGCGCGAGATCGAGCTTGCGCCGTTCAGGCAGGCGATCGAACAAGGCGTCGACGCGATCATGACGGCCCATGTGTTGTTCCCGGCCTATGACGACAGCGGCGTCCCAGCGACGATCTCGGAGCCGATTCTCGGCGGGCTGCTGCGGCGGGAGCTCGGCTACGACGGCATCCTAATGACGGACTGCCTCGAGATGAACGCGATCTCGGAGACGGTCGGCATCGGCCGAGGCGCTGTCATGGCCGTGAAGGCGGGCGCCGACGTCGTGCTCGTCAGCCATCGGCTGGATCGGCAGCGTGAAGCGCTTGAGGCGCTTGTCGCGGCGGCCGAGTCTGGCGAACTGGAAGAAGCGCGCATCGATGAGTCGGTGCGGCGCATCGTACAGCTGAAGCAGCGGCGAGTGAAAGCGGCGGCGATGGCGGCGGCTGAGCAGGCGGCAGCAGCTGCGCGGGAAGCGTATGCAAGAAGCGTGACGCTGGTGAAGCAGGATGCCGGCGTGCTGCCGCTGAAGCGGGATATGCCGACGCTAGCGATATGGCCGGAGGTGCGGATCGGCACCGAAGTCGATGAGGTCATCGAGCAGGAACTGACGCTCGGCAAGGCGATCGGCCGATATGTCGTCGAGGTCAAGGAGCTGATCATCGGCATCGAGCCGACGGCTGACGAGATCGCGGCGGTGCTCTTGGCTGCGGCCGGGAAGAGGCAAATTGTCGTCGGCACCTATAATGCCGCATTCTCGCCGGGGCAGACGTCGCTGGTGGAGGCGCTCATGCGGAGCGGGTCAAGCACGGTCATCGTTGCCGCGCTGCGCAACCCGTACGATCTGCTCGCCTTCCCGGACGTGCACGCCTACGCCGCGTGCTACGAGAATCGCCCGCTCGCGCTGGAGGCGTTGGCAGCCGTGCTCGCCGGCGAGATGCCCGCTCAGGGCAGGCTGCCGGTCAGTCTTGGCGATCAGTATCCGTATGGACACGGCTTGCCGGGTAGTGCGTGAGTAGATGAGTGGACGAGTGGATGGCATGCTGTGCTGTCCGGGCGGCGCTCATGCTGTCCTCGCCTCTGACTACTTTGCCCGATAGCGAAGCATTTGCTCAATTAAGGCATACGGATGCGCGAATATGTTCAGATTCAGCCGAATTAGACAGCATAGCGAATTCGCAGCCCCCCTCATCTTCATTCTGTCGTCTCAGCCGCTGTCTCTCGTTCGAGAGCCAGCGGCTATTCGACGTTCCCTTCATTGCAACCCAACTGGCAATCTGAGACAATAATAGCGTGAAGCGAGTTAGTGTGATCAAGCGACGTTAGGAAGGTGCAGTCGAAATGTCAGATACGGATGTGAAGGTGCAGGATACCGGGCTTACGCCCGAGCAGAAGGCCGCGGAGCGGCAGCGGATCGAGAAGCAGATGAGCGCCGAGCTCGGCATTCCCGTCACGAAGGTGATGGCTGCCGTCGGGCTGCTGGACGAGGGCAATACGATCCCGTTCATCGCGCGCTACCGCAAGGAAATGACCGGCGAATTGGACGAGAACGAGCTGCGGAGCATCGAGGAACGGCTCGCTTATTTACGCAACCTGGAGGATCGGAAACGCGAAGTCGTACGGCTGATCGATGAGCAAGGCAAGCTGACGGACGAGCTCCGGTCCTCGATCGAGCAAGCGGCGAAGCTGCAGGAGATCGAGGATTTGTACCGCCCTTACCGCCAGAAGCGCAAGACGAGAGCCAGCGTCGCGAAGGAGCGGGGGCTGGAGCCGCTTGCAGATTGGCTGATCGCGCAGCATAAGCATGGCGAGCCGCTGCGCGAAGCAGCGAAGTATATCGCTCCCGAGAAGGGCGTGAACGCGGCAGAGGACGCGCTTCAAGGGGCAATGGATATCCTGGCGGAAAATGTGGCCGATGACGCCAAAATCCGCGCTTGGGTGCGGAAGCATACGTTCGACCAAGGCATGCTGATCACGGCAGCCAAGGATGCATCGGCAGAATCCGTCTATGAGATGTATTACAGCTATCAAGAGCCGGTCCGCC
>JAEZCJ010000197.1 GCA_023433615.1 Bacillota bacterium
GCGCTCGTGCTGGGCCAGCTCTTCCAAGCCTCGTTCCAACAACGTTATACACGCTATTATACCTCCGAATCGCCGATCTGGTCCCATTATCAGCGATACTTGGCAGAATGGGCCCATGCCGTGGCTCGCGAGCATGTTGTGCGGGCGAACCCGGATGACGTGCGCCAATTGGCAGGCAAGTCGGCGCCTGTGAAGCTGAGCGCGGCCGCGATGCTGCTTCTGGCCGATCGGCAGGCCGTGCTTCCGGCGATGGAGGAGGCGGTCGAGCTTACGCTCGCCACGCTGCAGCTATCCGATGATTGGGCGGATTGGCGCGAGGATCTCGCGGAAGGCAATGACAGCGCGTTCCTGTCTCTTGTCCGCAGGTGCTTGCGCGTTGAAGCGGATCACCCGCTGGATGAGCAGCAGGTGAAGCGGGCGATTTATCATGCGGGATGCTTGGAACGCTTGGCGGATATTGTCGAAAGCAATCTCGGCGAGATGGAGAAGATCACGCACGTTCCGCCGATGCTCGACGCCTTTCACCGTGCGCTGGCACTAGGAATTCGGGCAGATGCGGATGCTGCTGCCGAGTCGGCGAGGACGCTGGCGACAGGGGGAATATTTGACTATTTTTTGTCGAACCTAACAAAAAATTGAAGACGTACCGGGACAGGCGTGGTATGATAAGTGCAAGCTCCAACCACATTATGGAAAGGTTGTGTCTGCATGTCAGTGACGCTGAAAGAACAGATTGTCAGGAAAGTATGGGAAGAACCTGCATTCAAGCAGAATCTGATGGCCGATCCTAAACAAGCGATCAAGGAGGCATTCGGTATCGAAATTCCTGCCGGCATCGAAGTGAAAGTGGTCGAAGAGAATGCAGAGAGCTTCTATCTAACACTCCCGCCGAAGCCAGAAGAGCTCGTACCGAACGAGCCTAAACCGAACGGCGTCTGGTAAGTCATACGAATTTAATCTTGCAGGGCCAAGGGGAACCGAATGATCACTTCGGTTCCTTTTCCTTTGGCACTCTTGAATTCGATTCTGCCCTGCATCGCTTCGATGATGCGGAAGGTTACCATCAGACCGAGTCCCGTACCCTTCGATTTGGTTGAGTAGAACGGCTCCCCCAGCTTGGCAATCTCTTCTTCGTCCATGCCTTCGCCGTTGTCTGTCACGTGAATGAAGGCTTCCCCATCCTTGGCAAACGCGTAGATTTCGATGATCCCATCCTTGCGCAGCGCTTCGATGCTGTTCTTAATGAAGTTGATGAAGGCTTGCTTGAACTTCGAAGAATTCCCTTGAATATACAGCCTCTTCTCGATATCGATCCGCAGGACGCCGCCGTACAGGGAGGCCATCGGGGTCATAATCGCTTCGATCTGCTGAATCTCCTCCGCCAAGTCGAGCCTCGTGACCGATTCCAGTTCCGGTTTGGCGAACGTCAGGAAGTCCGTAATGATGGAGGATGCACGATCCAGCTCATTGATGGCCATGCCAAAATAGTGGCGGTTCTTCTCGTCGGACTTCTCCTCCATTAACTGCAGGAATCCGCGGGTCACCTGAAGCGGGTTGCGTACTTCATGCGCGACCGACGCCGCGAGATCGCTGATGATCTTCATCTTCTCCGCACGCTGCAGGCTATGGTTGTAGAGCTCGAGCTCCTTCGAATACGAGACGAGCTTGGCGTAGTCGTCCATGATGCTGCGCGCCAGAATGATGACGAGCGTGAGGATCAAGGCCACGACGCCGAATTTCCACAGGAACAGCACATAGCGCATGTCGGATAGGAAGTAGAACGTCAGGTCGGCTGCGCCGGATACGGCGAGCAGGATCAGGCCGAGCGACAGCAAGAGCGAGTGCCTGCTCCTCGTACGGGCGAGCCGGATCGTATACGCGATGATCATCACCATCTGCAG
Organism: Bacillota bacterium; assembly: GCA_023433615.1. Taxonomy (GTDB): domain Bacteria; phylum Bacillota; class Bacilli; order Paenibacillales; family Paenibacillaceae; genus Paenibacillus_I. The sequence goes on from JAEZCJ010000197.1 coordinate 1,902, forward strand.
CAGAATGAGCACGCCGAAGATCATGGTGGTGAACAAGTCGTAGAACGCTTCGAATTGCTTGTCGGTTATCTGATGGATCAACGCGATCGCCAGACAGAGTATGGAATACCGCATCAAGAACTGGCCGTACTTGCTGAATAGGCGGTACCTGCCTTGGAATACATGGTCGATGTACGCGTGCAAGGCCGGGAAGAGCACGAATAAGGACAGGTCGAAGACGAACAGCAGGCAATGGCCGTATTCCTTGAAGTAGATATAGGGATAAGGCGAATAGACGATGATCAGCGTGCCTGTCGATAGCGCAAACAGGCTAAGCGATATCCACGGCTTCTGCTGCCTGCTATTCAGATATCCTGCGCAGAGGAGCATCATCAATCCCAAGAAGGCCACGGAACCGCCGAGCAGCAGATCAGGCAGGTCATGGCGGGTAGCGAGGGCTGACAGCCCCTCGAAGTCCCCGACTCTCGCGCTGCTGAGCAGGCCGATGCGGTCATTGGACGAGAGGATGCGAAGATAGAGATCGGTCTCTTCGTCGGTCGGCTCCACTGGCAGCAGCAGCCGATTGAGGTCGAATGCGAAGTCGCGCTCGGATTGGAGCAGCAGATGATCGCCATGGTAGACGGTCAGGTCATGTCCGTTCAGCCGCTCGATAAGCAAGCCGGGACGCGGCCATTCGGAGGTGGCGGGCAATCGCAGATGAACCCAGACGCCGTAGGCGCCTTGGGGAAGCTGGTATCGAGGCAAGTCGATGCCTCCGGATAACCATGGGCCGTCTGCGGGAGGGACGCTGCTTTGTGTCGCTTGGTCCTCGATAGGGAGAAGCTGCCACTCCTTTAAGATTCGATCGGGAGCAGAGGCTTGCGCTTGCAGCGGCTCCAAGGCGAGGAGCAGGCAGGCGGCTGCCGTAAGTAGTAATATCGAAAACCAACGCAATAATGTCATCCCCTGCCATGATTGTTTCTGCTTACCATAATGGGATTTCGACGCGGACGGGCATTTTCCTGTAGGGAGTGCGAGATTGTAGGGCAACGCGCTGCGAAAATGCGTCGATTGTCCTTGTTCGGTACGAGTCGGGAGCAGTTTACGAGCCCGCGGATATCAGCTAACATAGAGAGGACAATAGGACTATAGTCACTGCTGCGCGGTTATGGCGTCATGGCAGCTATCGTTTTTCGTCCAATGGCGGAGGTGTCGATCAGATGAAGGATGAAGTCGATGCGAATAAGGATCGGGGAGAACGGCTCACGATCGGTCTAATCGTCGAGAACGGCGCACAGGAGAACGAGAACCGAATGCGGACCGGCATTATGGAAGCCGCCGAACGCTACGACGTTCATTTGATCTGCTTCACGCATCTGGAAGCCGCCGTGAAGAATATATCGTACGGCGTGGATGATCAATATCGCAGAAGTCACGACATTCTGCTGCAGCTCGTCGAACAGTTCGAGCTGGACGGCTTGATTTTCCTCGGTTGGTCGCTCCTCTATGACGGGGAGCAGTTGAGGCGCTTTCAGGAACGGTTCCCGAACATTCCGATGATTAGTATGGGTAAGCCTTGCGACGATGTGCCCTTCACGTACTTCAGAGGCGGCGAATATATCAGCCAGATGCTCGAGCACCTGATCGATGAACACGGCCGCAAGCGAATCGCCTTCATCGAGTCCTGGATCGCGGACACGCGCAAGGAATTTTACTGCGAGACAATGGCGGCACGCGGCCTGTTCGACGAGCGGTTGTTCGTGAGCTCGGACGATCTCGGCGGCGTGACCTTGCCGGACCGGCCGGAAGGCGCGCTTGCGATTCTGCTCGATGAACGAAAAGTCGAACTCGATGCGATCATCGTCATGCGGCTCGAAGAGGCTAGAATCATGCTCGAGCTGCTTCAGCAGCGCGGATTGCGCGTGCCGGAGGACGTGTCGCTGGTATGCTATGAAGACGATGTATCGATCCAATATTCGTCCGTGCCGATTTCGACGATCTATTTTCCGTTCAAGGAGCTCGGTTATGCCAGCTGCGAGAAGCTGATCGCGCTGCTTCGCGGTGAAGAAATTCCCGCGGCAACCGCCGTGCCGGGGAGTCTGCTGATTCGGCAATCCTGCGGCTGCATGAACGCCGAACGGTTTGCTAGGCGGGGTGGCGAGCAGGGGGGCGGCGACGGGGAGGACGAGCTATTGTCCGGCTTGGATCTCGCTGCGCTGGACGCCGCGTTCGCGATCAGCATGGAGACAGCCGACGCGAATGGGTATGCCGCGGAATTGAAGCGGCAGATGGACCCGCGCAGAAGCAGCCGCAACGAGAACCAGCAGCTCATTACGGTGCTCCGCAGCCGTTATGCGGAAGGCGCGCCGGACGACAGCGGACGTCTTCTTCAAGCGGAACGCATCTGGCACTCCGCCCGGATTGCCGTCAGCGAAGCGGAGAAATTCTGGATCGCGAGCGAGATGATCCGAACGACGAAGACCGAAGAGATTTTGGAGGAGTTCAGCCAATCGCTGCTGAACACCTACGATATATCGAAGACGCTGGAGAGCCTGAGCTTCTACCTGCGGGAACTGGATATTCCGGGCTGCAGCATTTTTTTGCGTGGAGAAGGGGAGAATCCGTTCGCGGCGTGCACGCACATCTTCGCATACGAGAACGATGTCCGTCTCTATATCCAAGACCCGCAGACCGATACGAGAGCCCACCATCGACGTCTGGTCGAGGAGTGCCGGACCTGCACGACACGGATCGTAACGCTCCTGCACGTGGACACGAATTATCTCGGGTATGTCGTGTTCGAGCCCGGACCTTGGAACGGCGCGCTGTATTTGCGGCTCGCGATCCAACTCAGCAATGCGATCGTCGGCGCCCACATGGTCGATCGGCTGCAGCGCGAGATTGCGCTTCGAGGCGAGAAGGAACAGCAGCTCATGTACCATGCCCACTTCGATGCGGTCACGGACATGCTGAACCGGCGAACTTTCAGAGACGCGGTGAAGCTGCTGCAGGAACGAGGGGAGCCTGCCGTGACGGGAGCGTTCGCTGCAGCGGCAGCCTCGTCATCAGCGGCAGACCCGGAATGGTACTTGTTCTATGCCGATCTGGACGGGTTCAAGGCCGTGAACGACAGCATGGGACACACGGTCGGCGATCACGTGCTGGTCGAGGTGGCCGGCCGGATCCGGCAGGTGATGGGGGATTCCGTCGTGATGCTGCCCAAGACGCTGCTCGCGATTAACGGCGAAGAGGCGGGCTGCGTCTTCCGCATCGGCGGGGATGAATTCACGATGATCGTGAAGCGGATGAGCCGGGAAGAAGCCGCGGTACTGGCGAGTCGGTTGATTGAGCAGCTGCGCGTCCCCTTCGCCGTAGCGGATACCGGCATTACGCTGTCTTGCAGCTTGGGCATTAGCTGCTATCCCGCGGATACGAACGCGAAGGGCATGCTGATCCGGCATGCGGATATGGCGATGTATCACGCCAAGAGACAGGGCGGCAACCGCTTCGCGTTCTTCGATGCGGAGATGGAGCGGGAAGTCGAGCGGAAGCTCGAGCTCGGCAAATTTTTGCGGCATGCGCTGGATTACGAGGAGCTGACGCTGGTCTACCAGCCGCTCGTCGAAGGCGCGGAAGGCGCCATCATCGGCGTGGAGGCCCTGCTGCGCTGGAATCATCCGAAGCTGGGCCCTATTTCGCCGAGCACCTTCATACCGCTCGCGGAAGAGCTGGGGCTCATCGTCCGCATCGGTGAATGGGTGCTGCGCGAAGCATGCCGACAGGCAGTCCAGTGGCAGCGGGAAGGCTATGCGCCGATACTCCTCGCGGTCAATCTCTCCGTGAAGCAGTTCCAGGACGGACGATTGGTCGGCAAGTTGAAGGAGCTGCTGCAGGAGACGGGACTCGACGCCGACAGACTGGAGCTGGAGATTACGGAGAATGTCTCCATGCAGGCCGAGCACCTGCCTGTCCTCCATCAGCTCCGCGAGCTGGGCGTGGCCGTCTCGATCGACGACTTCGGCACGCACTATTCTTCCCTAAGCTACCTGAAGCGGTTCCCGGTCACGAAGCTGAAGCTTGACCAATCGTTCGTCCGCGGCATCCAGACCGAGCAGAAGGACCGCGAGATGATCAAGGCGATCATATCCGTCGCGAAGGCGTTCGAACTGGATATCATCGCCGAAGGCGTGGAGACGCTCGCGGAGGCCCAATTCCTGATCGAGACAGGCTGCACGCAGATGCAGGGCTACTACTTCCATCGTCCGATGCCTGCAGAGCAGGTACGCGAACTGCTGCGTCGTGCCTGACCTACGGCTTTGGCACCGCGTACGTAAGCATGACGATCTGATTCATCCGCTCAACCTGCGTCAACCGGAAGGTGCTTGGCACCGTCCCCCTAGGGAATAAGGGGAGGCCGCTGCCGAGCACCTTGGGGATGATCGCGATGTGCATCGTCTCGAGCAGGCCGGCAGCCAAGAATTGTTCCACGAGCTGTCCGCCCCCGACGAGCCACACATTTCCCTCCGATTGCTCCCGGAGCCGCGGGACGAGCGTCCGAAGGTCCTCATTCGCGAAGGTCACGTGCGGAGCGGGTTCCCTGTGCGTGCGCGACAACACATAGCAGGGCTTCCCGGCGTAAGGGAACTCGTCCAGCTCCTTCCCGATATCGTCATAGGTTGCCCTTCCCATTACGACCGTACCGATCGTGTCGTAGAAGTCGGCATAGCCGTTATCGCCTTCTCCCTCCACATCGAACAGCCAATCGAACGTTCCGTCCTCCCTTGCGATATATCCGTCGAGACTCGTAGCAATGTACAACACGATTTGATTGTCTGGCATCCTGTTATCGACTCCTTTTCGCTTGGAATAATTTTATGATAAGCTACAATTATGACATAAGATGTCGTAGTTGTGAGGAGGTATCAAGATTATGAATGCCAGACGATTGGCCATGATGCGACTGTTCGATTCCCGCAAGAAATTCACGGCCCGCGAGCTTGCGGAACGGTTTGACGTGTCTGTTCGCACGATCCAGCGCGACTTGGATCATCTGCAGGCCATGGGGCTGCCTCTGTATGCCGAGGTTGGCGCACAGGGCGGCTACCGCGTCCTGCCGAACCGTATTCTGCCGCCGCTTCAGCTGACGCAGCAGGAGGCGCTCGGCCTATTCTTGCTGCTGGAATGGCTGGAGGAGGTGCCGGATTTTCCCCATGGGACGATTCGCGCCCGACTCGCCGACCAGTATTACGGCAGCCTGCCGGATGACGTGCAGGATCGGATCGCGCGCATGCGGCAGCATATCGCGTTCCTGCAGCCGAATCCGAAGCTGGCGGCGCCGTGCACGACGCAATTGCTGCAAGCCGCCGTCGAGCGGCAGCTGGTGCGCTTCGTCTATCGTTCCCGATCCGGCGAACGCGTAGTAGAGGCATACCCGATCGGCATCTACAGCGAGCATGGCTGCTGGTATATGCCTGCATGGCGGGAAGGCAAGGTGCTGCTCTATCGGGTGGACCGCGTGCGAGAGGCCGAGACGCTGGAGCAGCGGAATGAAGCGATTCCCGCGCTGCTGACTTGGCTGAAGACGGCGGAAGAGCGGGAAGGCGTCGAAGTCACGCTTGCATTCACCGACTTCGGCGTCAGACTGGCGGAGACCGACAGCGCCTTTCAGGGCATTGCGGAGCGGCAGTGGCGAGGCCAGGTGCCGGAGGAGGAACTGCCTTTCGTGGCGCGCAGGCTGATGTCCTACGGGCCTGAAGTCGTCGTGCTTGGTCCTGCGACGCTGCGATCGATGATCGCGGAGCTGCTCGAGAACGGATTGAAGCAATATCGGCAGGAATAGGAATGATGAATATTCCGGGGATCATAATCGCATGCCCGATCGATCCGGAGTGGCAGGGTCGGGGAACGGATGAACAAGAAGGAGTTGAGGCCAGCATGGCAGCATGGGATCAGCAAGTTGCAGAATGGATCGTGAGCAAGGTCCGGCCCGGCGCGGCAGTCATCGGCGTCGAGCAGCTTAAGGGGGGCGTCTCGTCTGTCGTTCAAGCTGTGACGCTTCAAGATGACGATGAGCGGATCGAGGTTGTCCTTCGCAGGTTCACGGACCGGGACTGGCTGCGCGAGGAGCCGGGCGTGGCGCGTCGCGAGGCGGAGAGCCTGCGTCTTGCAGGCGCGGCGGGACTGGATACGCCTACGTTAATCGCTGTTGACGAGACTGGGGAAGCGTGCGGGCATCCGGCTGTCGTCATGTCGCGCCTTACAGGCGCAGTCGTGCTTCAGCATGTCGACCAGGCGCAATGGCTGGACGGACTGGCGGGTGCGATCGTCCGCGTGCATGCCGCGTCGATCCCGGTCGCGGATCATCGATGGGATTATCGCGCCTACGAGGATGCCGAGGCGCAGCGCGTGCCGGCATGGTCGGCCGTACCGGATGCTTGGGCAGCCGGCATTGCTGCCGCACGGGGGCCGCAGCCGGCATTCGAGCCGCGCTTCATTCACCGCGACTACCATCCGGCTAACGTGCTCTGGCATCGGGATGCCGTGAGCGGCATTGTCGACTGGGTGAACGGATGCCGGGGGCCGGTCGGCATCGATGTCGGACATTGCCGGGTGAATCTGGCGCAGCTGTACGGGGTAGAAGCTGCCGACGCCTTCTTGGCGTTGTACAGCAAGCATGCGGCGGCTGCCGGCGCACCGTTCACGTACGATCCGTATTGGGATATTCGGACGCTGCTCGACATGGGAGAGCCCGAGGTATATGCGGGATGGATAGACTTGGGGTTCACGGGGCTGACCGATTCGCTGATTCGGGCGCGCATGGATGCCTATATGGCAAGCTTGGCTGCCCGGTTAGCGTAGGGAATAGTAGCGGTCCTCATGTTCATGAGGCTCGACCTTCGCGTGCGGGAATGCGGCTTCGATGGCGCGGCATACCGCGACATAGAGATGCGGCTTGCCCGTGCTGAAGCGGGAATCCGACGCCCCGTGATCCCGGATGAGCAGCTCGCAGATGACGCGTGCGCTTCGCACGTCCGATTCGCAATAGCCGATGACGGCATCGCGCAATCGTGCAGGCAGCCGATCGCTGACTTTATCCTCGCGGCTGATCGAGCCGGAGACGGCTGAGGCTGCACGCGGGGCAGGCGAGGCAGGTGCGGCAGGTGCAGAAGGCGCAGCGTGCCCGGACATGCGCTCGGCCCAGTCGAACAAGTCCACCGGCGGTTCTTCCTGCGGCGGCATCGTCTCCGCCGGCACCTCAATGCTCGGTGGCGCAGACAGAGGCACAGCGGGAGGAGCCGCTTTAGGCCGAGCATGGGCTTGCGCTTGCGCGCGCCGCTTGCGATCGAGCAGCCTGCGAATCTGACGGTCCAGCAGCGGCAATCCCAGGTCGAGCTGCGCACGCATGTCCGCCGTCAGATGCTCGCTTGCCGACCAATCCGTATCCGGTTGCCAGCGGCTCCGAAGCTTGATGAGCAGCTCATCGAGCTCGTAGTCGATCGCGTCGAAGCCCTTCTTGATCGCGGAGACGACGGCGGCATCGATGCCGAGATGCTCCTTCAAGTGATCGATGCCGAAGTGCCGGACCTCGCCGCTCTTCTTGTGCGTGACGCGGTGCTGGTATCGAAGCGCTCTGCCGCATTCGCAGCGCAGTTCGGGGGATACGACGCCGGCATCCGTGTAGCCGCTGTAGATCCAGTCATCCAGCAGCATCTCGATCATCTCGGGCTCTGCGTCATCGGGGACATAATGTCCCTTCGCCTCGGCCATCGCGTTGGCGAAAGCGGTGCGCTTCCCTCTGGCCAGCTGCTCCGTTAGGTAGCTGCGCTGCTCATCGGGCAATTCATCTAGATATTGCTCGCGTTCCATAACGGTTAAAATCATAGAGAGCAGGCTCCTGTCCGCGTAGGATGGCTGTCGACGCGCAAAGAATTGCTCGTCTTCGTCTACCCTACCATACCATATGCGGATGGAAGCCCACTATAGCAACGCATCATTCTTCCTGCAGCAACGATCGATGGAAGGTGACGGATAGCCGTGTCATCAGGATAGCGGCCGAGACGTAGTAGAGACCGTCCCACCACAGATGACTGTGCAGCAATCCTGCTGCGCGCATCAGAATCGTGGCCCCCTGCATGACGGCGGCAGAGAGCGCATACTTGAGCCAGGCATGCCGCCAGTTCATGCAAGCCAGCCAGACATACATGAGGCTCATGAGGCCGAAGAACACATCCGAGAAGCTTGTCGTATCGCGGCCGCTATCCGCGAACCAGCCCGGGGTGTAGCTGCGTATGCCGAACAGAATGATCGGCGTTACGAATATGGTGCCTGCGCAAGCGGCCGTAAATGCGTATAGGACCAGCTTATGCAGCAGCCCGCGAATCGAATACGGGAGGCGCGCATGGAGCCAGATCGCCGTGCCGAAGTAGAATGGCAGCCCTAGCATCGTATAGACCGTTCTCCACCAGTTATGCTCATAGATGCCTAACTCAAGGAAGAGCCACTCGATGCCGCCGAACAGAAGCGTGAAGCCGACGATCCCGGGCCAGCCCAGACCGAGCGCCGCAATCATCGTGGCTGCAACCGGCAGCGCAAGCGCATTGGAGGCGAGCGCGCCTGTGTTGCTATCGTAATAGCTGTCCCAAGCAATCAGATTGGGATCATAGCGATAACTTCCGAGGAAGTTGTAAATGATGGACTCGATGATGAAACCGTAGCCGACCACGATGACGAACAGCTTGAGCGGCTGTCGCAGCGATCGCTTAGCGTAGCAGGTGCAGCCGAGGGCAAGCAAGCTTAGTGCGCTTAATCCAAGGTACCAGTAAGCATGATGGTTCACGCACTCACCCCTGTTAAGCAAATTATACCTAGGGTTTCACCGATGCTGACGTTTCATGCAAATGCGAATGTTTGGCAACCCCGGCCTGCGATTGCCGTACATAGGGGGAGGATTGAATCGGAAGGAGAATGACGATGTGGTTCGCAATAACGTTGGGGGGCATCGCGGTCGTTGCCGTTCTGTCGATCGCTTTTCTCAAGCTGTATCCCCCATTTGGCGGCAAGCCGTCTGTAGAACAGTTGCAGCGCCGGCGCCGTTCCAAGCAATACGATGAGAGCCGGCGGCGATTCGCGTATCCGCTTCCGACCCCGATGACGATGAGTGCCAAGGATACGATCGGGGCACTGCGGGAGATGATCGCGGGTCAGCCCCTGGACCGGCCCGATAGACCGATCGAGGTTGCGTCATACGAGCGGCAGCAACCCGCGGATGACGGCGCGACGCGGACACGCGTGACTTGGTTCGGACATTCTGCCGTTTTGATCGAGACGGACGGCAAGACGCTGTTCATCGATCCGATGCTGGGACGCACGCCGTCCCCGGTTCCCGCCGTCGGAGGCAGACGCTTCAGCGATCGGCTGCCGGCGCAGGTCGAGGAGCTGCCATGGCTTGATGCGGTGTTATTGTCGCATGACCATTACGACCATCTGGATTACGGGACGATGAAGCGCATGCATCGCCGGGTGGGGCATTATTACGTGCCGCTCGGCGTTGCGGCACACCTCGAGAGATGGGGGATCGAGGCAAGCCGAATCACGGAGTGCGATTGGTGGGAGGAGACGCAGTTCGATGGGATCCTGCTGGCTTGCACGCCGGCCAGGCATTTCTCCGGCCGCAGCTTGGGCGATCGGGATGCGACGCTCTGGTGCTCGTGGGTCATACGGAGCCGGGAGGCTTCGATTTTCTTCAGCGGGGACAGCGGCTATGGTCCGCACTTCGGAGAGATCGGCGCCAAGTATGGCCCCTTCGATCTGACTTGTATGGAATGCGGCCAATACGATGACCGATGGGCGCTGATTCATATGCGTCCGGAAGAGACGGTCGCGGCGCATCAAGATGTCAGGGGCGGTCTGCTGCTGCCGATCCACTGGGGCGCCTTCAAGCTCGCCTTGCATGCGTGGACAGACCCGATCGAGCGTGTCCGAAGGGCGGCGCTCGATCGCGGGGCGGCGCTGACGACGCCGCGGATCGGCGAGACGGTCGTCGTCGGCGGGGCAGAGCCGCCTGCTTCCGCGTGGTGGCGGTAGGCGTGGCGAAGAACGGCAAGAACGGCAAGAAAGGCAAGCTGAAGAAGCTGCTCCTCGCAGTCCTGTACGGCGTCAGCGCCGTCGTCGTCTATCAGAGCGGAGGGTCTATCCTCGAGTGGCTGCGGGACACGGACCGCATCGCGCTCGTGATGCTGGCGGCCGTGATGATGTCGCTGTTCCCGGTTATCCCTTACCCGGTCGTCGGCGGCATCATCGGCGCGGCATTCGGACCCGTCCTCGGCGGTTTCGTGACCTGGTTCGGATCGACAGCGGCTTCCGTGCTGATGTTCGCGCTCGTTCGCTACGGTTTCCGGGAATGGGGCGCCAAGCTTCTGCATGAGCGGCCCGTGCTGGACAAGCTGACCGCCCTATTCGAACGCCATGCATTTCTCGCGCTCCTGCTCGCGCGGCTGGTGCCCTTCGTCCCCTCGATCATCGTGAATGCGTATGCGGCGCTGAGTCGCGTCTCGTTCCCGGTGTACGCGATTGCATCCGCCCTGGGCAAAATCCCTGCAATGCTCCTATTCGCGTCGACAGGCAGCCAGCTGCTTCACGAGCCGCGTCAAGCGGCAGTCACGCTGCTGGTGTACGGCGGGTTCCTCGCCGCGGTCCTGTTCTTCTATCGCATGTGGCTGAGGCGCACGCGCAATGTCTGAACGACGTGACGTCGCATACCAGCTATCTTAGGCCGTCCGAGCAACTCGGTCGGCTATTGATCGTATTGCCGGCATGAGCGTCATCCGCGTGCATGGAATGAACCTTTTCGGCGAAGCGTGCCAATATAGGTTGCAACACCGAATGGAGGCCGGCCAATGAAGGAACAAGAGCTACAACCTTGGCTTATCCGGATGAGCCAAGGAGACGAGTCAGCGTTTCGATTCGTGTATGAAGCGACAAGAGAGCATGCGTATCGGCTAATCTATTATCTGGCGCCGGATAAGGACGACGCTGCTGATCTGATGAGCGAGGTCTATATGGCGTTATTGAATGGCATCGGCGGTTATAAGCCTGAGCTTCCCTTTCACTCTTGGTTCAACGGACTGATCGTTCGGCAGGTGCGCAATTGGAAGCGGCGCGGCTGGCAGCGATTCCGAATCCTGGATAAGGTGAAGTCGATGCTCCGAACGACTGCCGATCGCAGCATGGAGAGCTACGCGGAGACGCTAGGCGTACGGGAAGAGCTGGCGAGGGCCCTGCATGCGCTGCCGCAGAAGCAGAGGGAAGTGATCGTGCTGCGCTACTATCAAGATTATGCGCTGGAAGAGATCTCGCGATTGCTTCGAATACCGATCGGGACGGTTAAATCCAGACACCATCACGCTCTGAAGCAGCTTCGCGGAAGCTTCGAACAGCGGGGGGAATCTAGGGAGGACACGAACTATGTCTATTGAAGAGCAACTGCAGCAGGCATTCCGAGCGCATGCGAACACGATCTCGCCGCCCCCTGCCGTCGATGCAGCCGTTGCAGCCATGTATCGAGGGCAGGCGATGGGGAGAAGAGGAGTCATGTATCGCATGAAAAGCAGGAGAATGTCACGAATAGCGATCGCGGCGCTTGCGGTCGTTGTCTTGAGCGGTTTTGCCTATGCAGGCAGCAAGCTGTTATTCCAGCAGGAGAAAGGCAATGTCGGGCTTAGCTACAGAGCTATAGAGGAATTCACGATCCCGTCGGAGACCTTGGAAAGCATCCGAATCCATCTGAACGAAGTGAAGGAGCAGTTGGAGCCGGGTGAGCGAGCAGTTGTGTATATGGAAGATCTGAAGATCGTCCGGAGGATCGGAATGGATCCGATTCTAGGCGTTGATAATCCTGTGCGGATAACGACGCTCGAGGCTTGGCAGAGCAAGCTGGCAGAAGCCGGGGCAGGGATTACGCTGCCGAATGCGCTGCTAGGCGGTACGTACAGCTTCGCTGAAGGGTTCGAAGGTTACCCGCACGGAAGCGCTCTAGGCGTATCCGCGCTGGAATTGCTGCCGGAATTGGAAGCCGAGAGCCGCGAGACAGGCCGGGATGTTATATGGCGGCAGACGGATGCGGCCGATATTCCGTTCCAGGGCTATACCACGACCTACCGGAACGGTGATGAGCAGATTCATTACACGGTTGAACCCATGAAGGAGAAGATGAAGATCGAATCCATCATGAACGGCATGGCCGTGTTAGAGAAGGTGCAGGTCGACGGCTATGAGGCGGCCTACACATACAACGATAACTCCATGTTCACGGACAGTCACGTCTATCAAGAAATCGCTTGGCTGGAGGAGCAAGAGGGTCAGACGTTAATTCACCGTGTCGGCTCCGATTCGGGCGGCGTGACGAAAGAACAGCTGGTGGAAGCGGCAGGCGGCATATAGCGCGCAAGGAGAGGGCATCGCGGCCACGGGCTGCTGTGCCCTCTATTTATTCGTCTTCTCCCTTTTCTGAACGCACGCCGGCCCTCAAGTCGAGATGCTGCAGCCCCCAATTGCACATGTCGCGCAGCACCGGCGCCAGCGACATCCCGTGCTCGCTGATCGAATACTCGACCTTCGGCGGGATTTCCGGGTAGGCGCGGCGATTGACAAGACCGTCCCGTTCGAGCTCCCGCAGCTGATTCGTGAGCATGCCCTGCGTAACCTGCGGCAGCTGCCGCCGAAGCTCCCCGAATCGTTGAGTCCCCTCATGGAGGAGGATGAACAGGAGCAATGGCTTCCATTTGCCCCCGATTGCGTCCAGGGTGGCAATGATGCCTGTTGTCGTATACGCTTCGCGAGATCCTGCCTGCAGAGGCATCGCCATCACTCCCTTCGAAGATGAAACAGCCGCGTTCTCTATCCCTAACTTTACAAGAATACCCTGAATTGCGGAAGTACTCTTCCTGTATGTACTTAGTACGCTTCATCGTACCGCCACAGTACGGTATGCCGTACCCAGTACGAATAAAGTGCGTACTTAACACGCTCGCAATTCTCCCCAATAATGGAGACCAAGCGCATATGGCGTTCGATAAGAACGGGGAGATGATGATGATGAAGACGATGGTAATCGTGGCGCATCCCAATCTGGAGCAATCGGTGCGGAACCGAGCGCTGGCGGACGGATTGAGGAATCAACCGGATATCCTGATCCGCGATCTATACCAAGAATACGGGGATTGGAACATCGACGTTGAGCGAGAGCAGCGATTATTGCTCGATCATGACCGGATTGTCCTGCAATTTCCGCTCTATTGGTACAGCTGCCCCCCGCTATTGAAAAAATGGTTCGACGATGTGCTGACATTCGGCTGGGCGTACGGACCTGGGGGCGACAAGCTGGGCGGGAAGGAATTCCTGATCGCGACGACGACAGGCGGATCCGTTAATGAGTATCGCGCAGGAGGCCGGAATTGGCATACGATCAGCGAATATTTGCGGCCGATCCAGAGCGCGGTCAATCGCTGCAACGGTACGTTCCTTCCTGCCTTTGTCTCCTACGGCCCAACGGCCGAAGCAATCCATGGCGAAGCGGCGCGTTATGCGAAGCATGTTCGACAACCGCAGGAGAAGCTCGCCCAATAGAGCCGCTTGAATCGCGTTGCCGACAACGATAATATGGTAGGAAGGCTGTGAACGCGAGTTCGCAATGCTGGAATTCCTACATATGGAGGCGAGTAACAGTGAAATACAGAAGACTCGGCAAGACAGACCTGAAAGTATCCGTTGTCGGTGTCGGCACGTGGCAGTTCGGCGGCGATTGGGGCAAAGATTTTACGCAGTCCGACGTGGATGCCGTTCTCGACCGCGCGAAGGAGCTGGGCATCAACCTGCTCGATACGGCAGAATGCTACGGTCCGCATCATCGGTCCGAGACGTTCATCGGCGACTACCTGAAGCGCGGCCGGCGCGAGGATTGGGTGCTGGCGACGAAGTTCGGGCACAAGTGGCATGACAGCTGGGGCAACGCATGGAGCGTGGACGAGATCCGCGTGCAATTGGAGGAATCCCTGCGGGCGCTGCAGACCGATTATGTGGATCTGTACCAGTTCCACTCGGGACCGGATGAGGCATTCGATAACGATGCGCTCTGGACCATGCTGGATAAGCAGGTTCAGGCAGGCACGATCCGCAACCTGGGCATCTCGATCGGCGCGAACGATAACATCCATCAGACGGCGAAGGCGACAGAGGTGAATGCCAAGGCCATACAGGTCGTCTACAACCGGATTGACCAGAAGCCGGAAGAAGCGGTGTTCCCGTCCTGCATCGAGCAAGATCTGGGCGTGCTGGCACGCGTGCCGCTGGCGAGCGGCTATCTGAGCGGCAAATACAAGCCAGGCACGGTGTTCGAAGACAATGTGCGCAAGGGACACCAGCGCGAGGAGATCGATCGGAAGCTGGCGCTTGTCGAGCAGATTCGGGCAAGCGAGGTGCCAGCCGGCGTCGGCATGGCGGAATGGGCTTTGGCTTGGTGCCTTCAGCATCCGGCGGTGACTTGCGTCATCCCGGGCTGCAAGAGCCCCG
>JAEZCJ010000069.1 GCA_023433615.1 Bacillota bacterium
GTGGACTCAAAACGCTATTGTAATCTGTATGCACATGAATGACGAACATCGGAAAGCCGTATGAGGGAAAACCTCACGTACGGTTTGATGAGGAGGGGCAGGTATTATCTGCCCTTCACTCTAGCGGACATGGAAGGTTGTAATGGACAAACACATAAGCTAGTGCAGGTAAACGCGCGTCCACGTCGAAAGGGTAAGGATAAAGGAGGCGTGTGGCCATGATAAGAGGATTAACGCGAGCGGGACTTGGACCGAAATGGACAGACGAGACGTTCATTCGCAAAGCTGGGGAGTATGGATTCGGATCGGTCGACGTGGATGCAAGAGGGCTCATCGAGTCGTTAGGCCCGGAAGGCGCGCAATCGCTCCTGCGTGAGTCCGGCATTGCGCTGGGCGCGATCGGCCTGCCGGTGGAATGGCGCAAGACGGATGCGGAGTTCCGACAAGGACTGCCGGTACTGGCTCAAGCTGCGCAAGCGGCTGCCTCGCTCGGCGGTACGCGGTGCGTCACGTACATTCTGCCGTCCACGGATGAACCGGCGGCCCGATTCATGGCGCAAGCCGTTGCAAGGCTGCGCATCTGTGCTGAGCTGCTCGGCGCTTATGGCATCCGGCTTGGGCTTGAATTCGTGGGACCCCATCATCTGCGCACGGCATGGAACAATCCGTTCATCTGGACGCTGGACGAGACGCTCGAGCTCGCCGCCGCGATCGGGCTGCCGAACGTAGGGCTGCTCGTCGATGCGTATCACTGCCACACAAACGGCATCGGGGCGGAGCGTCTCAAGAAGCTGGACGCCTCGCAGATCGTGCATGTTCATATTAATGATGCCAAGGAACTGCCGATAGCGCAGCTCCGCGATAATGATCGGCTGCTAACCGGAGAGGGCGTAATCGACCTGAAGGGCTTCGTCGGCGCGCTGCGTGCCATCGGCTACGATGGTCCGATCGCGCAGGAGGTGCTGACGCCGCAGCCTCCGGAGGAAGACCCGGAAGCGCTCATCGCGCGCAGCAGAGCTGGCTTCGACCGCGTGTTCGCGGAGTAGGCGCGAGATAAGCAGCTGCAGCGTACTGAAGAGAGAAGCCGCCGCCCTGATTAAGGCAGCGGCCTCTTCGCGCATTCGGACGCGCCATACCGGGCAAACTATGGCGAACTTGCCTGTGAAGGGAGGCTGAATGCCATGCCGCGTCCGGATAAGCCGAATGAGACGACGAATACCGCTCTAGGCATCAATACGCCGGCCAGCCGCGAAGATAATGCCGCGACCGATCCGATTGCGGGAGCTGTCGCGGGTATCGTGGATAATCTGCAGCACGCCTTTGAAGGCGAGGGTAACAAGCATCCGAATCGGGATCATAGCGATTGAGCGCAAGCGAAGCAGTCGTCCGCAAGGACGGCTGTTTGTCGTTCCGCTACATCTGACGGATCTGACGCTCGGCGATATCGCCCACGATGGGAAGCTTGAACAGCTTGCCTTGGAGCGCGAGCAGCATGCAGGCAATCCAGAGAATGAAGGACAACGGGACGAGCAGGATGCTGACGAGCCATCCGATGATCGGGATGAAACCAAGCACAAGATTGACCACCAAGAGAGCGCCGGAGATGAGGATCGATTGCATCGCATGAAATTTAACGAACCGACTGTCCTTTTCGATCGTCAAAAAGATAATGCCGGTTATGAAGCCAAGGACATAGGTGAGCAGCCCTGCTGTCCGCGTGTCGAGACCGGTTGAGGATTTGGCGCCTTCAGGCTCCCGCATGGGTATTCCTCCTTCGATTGACTAATCGTCTTCTACCACGTGTATTCGTGAGCGAAGCTATATATGACAACCTGTTCCATATTAAGGCTGCATGTAACTTTCTCGGCGCCGTGTGCGTCGTTATGCAAGGACGACGAACTGCTGCGAATAAGGTGTATGATGAGAGGAGATCGGGCAGGATGAGACTATCACGCAAGAGACGATGGATGGCGGGTATTGCCGCCGTAGTCATCGTACTAGGGGCGATCGGCTATATGAATCGAACGGCAGTGGCGCTGTGGGGCTTCGACGTGTTCTTCAAGGATCAGGTGGAGGAGAAGCTCGAGCGCTCCTATCAGCCGCTGAAGAGACGCGAGACACGGGAGAATGCGCCGAGTACGGAGCCTGTGAGCCATGAGCCGAAGCAGAAGCCGTTCACGATGCTGCTGCTCGGCGTAGATGCGCGCGGCAAGGAGCAAGGCCGCTCCGATACGATGATTCTAACCGTGGTACGCCCAGCTGACAGCGCGATGCTGATGGTATCGATTCCACGCGACACGTACGTCGAGATCGAGGGTCACGGCGGGGATAAAATCACGCACGCCTATGCCTACGGCAAGGCAGAGCTTGCGGTTGATACGGTCGAGGGGCTGTTCGGGGTGCCGGTAGACCATTATGCGGCGATCAATTTCCTCGGATTCAAGGACGTAATCGACGCGATGGGCGGCATCGCATTACCAATCGAGAAGGATCTGGTGAACGATGACCCGGACCATGAGAAGTTTGTTGTCAAAGCGGGGCAGCCGCTTTACAATGGTAATGACGCGCTTAACTATGTGCGTTTCCGCGAGGATGCAGGCGGTGACAGCAGCCGTACGGGGCGGCATCAGGTGTTCATTAATGCCATTCTCGACAAGGCGTCAGATGTCGGACAATGGACCAAGATTCCGGATCTAATCGATATAATGGGCAATAACTTCACGACCGACATCCGTCCGAACGCGATCATCGAGCTGGCGAAGACGATGCTGACCGGAGACACGCGGACGATCCATAGCCACACGCTGAAGGGCGAAGGCAAGCGCAAGACGCGCGGCGGAGCATGGTACTATCATGCGGACGAACAGGATCTGAAGCAGTCCAAGGCGATGATTAACGATTGGCTGATTGCGGGTAAGGAATTATCCGAGCTGCAACTGCCGGATGAGGCGGCCGCCAAGAAGCAGCAGAAGGGAACGGCGTCTGCGGCTTCCATGGCGAAGTAGTTATCAAGTCGCAGATGGCGTTGTACAAGGGAAGAGAGAGGGACAAGGAAAGCGGGGAATATAGGATGAACATCGCGTTTTTCCTGCTGCCGAAGCAGGAGGTCGCCTGCGTGACTGCGGATTCCACGCTCAGGCAGACGCTCGAACGGATGGAGTATCACCGCTATACCGCAGTGCCGATCCTGGATGAAGCGGGCGGCTACGCGGGGACGGTGACGGAAGGGGATCTGCTCTGGTACTTGAAGAATCATCCGGAGATTACGTTCGCGGAGTCGCATCGGGTGAGACTGGCGGACGTGCCGCTCAGGCTGGACAACCGCACCGTGCAGATCGACGCGAAGATGGAAGACCTGATCTCGCTGGCGAAGGTTCAGAACTTCGTGCCGGTAACCGACGACATGAATCGGTTCATCGGCATCGTAAGGCGAAGCGACATTATCGATTATTGTGCGGGCGTGATGCTGGAATACGTGAAGGAAGGCGGCATGACGGCCGCCGCATCGAATGAATGAGCAGCAGCTCCATTCGGTAAAGGCAGAAGGATTCTAGGAGGCTGACATGACAAGACAACGTAATGGCGCGGGACGGGGCTCTTCCCGAATCCGCGTGCTGCTGCTGATCGCCGCGCTGGCCGCGGCGGTCTTAGCGGCGTTCCTCTATTGGCAGATGTCCGGAGACAAGGCAGGCACGCCTGCGCCGGGCGACTCGGCTGGACAAGCTGCCGAGCAGAATGACGGCAGCGGCGATGTGAATTCCGCTGCACCGGATAATCCGTCATCGGAAGGCGATAATGGGGCAGAAGGAGCTGCGAACGGCGCGGGCAACGGCGGAGAAGGCGACGCCGACGGGGACGAAGGACAAGCCTATGATCCCGACGCGGAGGTCACGCAGGCCGATCTCGATATGCAGTACGATACGGTCATTCAGAACGGACGCGTCATCAATCCGGAGACGAAGCTCGACCGTGAAGGGTTGAACGTCGGCATTAAGGACGGCGCAATCGGCGTCGTCACCTCGAAGCCGATCAAGGGCGACAAGGTCATCGATGCGACAGGGCTCGTCGTAGCTCCCGGCTTCATCGACAACCTGTCCTACGACCCGAATCCCGTAGGCGTATGGACGAAGATCGCCGACGGCGTCACGTCGAACATCGCCATGCACGGCGGGACGACTACGCCGAAGGCGTGGTACGCGCACTATGAGCGCGATATGCCGCCGGTTCACTTCGGCGCTTCGTTCTTCTCGATGCAGGCGCGCAACCAATTCAAGCTGAGCCGTTACGCGAATGCGACGCCGGCCCAGATCGCGAAGCTGAAGGAGCAGGCCGAAGAGGCGCTGAACAACGGGGCGCTCGGCATCTCGTTCAGCCTTGAATACGCTCCGGGCACGAATGCCGACGAGGTGCTCGAGCTCATGGAAGTTGCGAAGGCATACAACGTGCCGGTCTACTTCCACGGCCGCTACTCGGACGTGCAGGAGCCGGGCACCGAGACCGACACGATGAAAGAGCTGATCGAGTATGCGCGCATTAGCGGCGCGGCCGTGCATATCGACCATATCAACAGCACCGGCGGCACGTTCGATATGGACGCGGCGCTGAAGATGATCGAGGAAGCGCGGGCCGAAGGGCTCGATATTACGGCATGCACATACGCTTATGATTATTGGGGGACTTACCTCAATTCGGCTCGCTTCGACGAGGGCTGGCAGGAACGGTTCCTGATCGGCTACAACGACCTCCAGATTGCAGGCACGAACGAGCGGCTCACGGCGGAGTCGTTCCGCAAGTACAAGGCAGAGGGCAAGCTGGCCGTCGCCTACGCGATTCCGTCCGAAGCCGTCGTGAAGGCATTCCAAGCACCGTATGTCATGATCGGCAGCGACGCGATTCTCGAACCGGGTTACAACAATCATCCGCGCGCTTCGGGCAACTTCGCGCGCGCCGTCGGGCTGTATGTCCGCGAACAGAATGTCGTGCCGCTGATCGACATGATCGACAAGCTCAGCACGATGCCGGCACAGCGGCTCGAGAAGCAGTCGCCTGCGCTGAAGAAGAAGGGCCGGATCGCGAAGGGAATGGATGCCGACATCGTGATCTTCGACTATGCGACGATCGGCGACCGTTCCACGGTCGAACGTCCGGAGCTGCCGTCGGCCGGCTTCAAGCACGTGCTCGTCATGGGGCAGCTTGCGCTCGAGAACGGCGAGGTCAATAAGAAGGTTCGCCCGGGCGAGCCGATTCGCAGCGAATTCGTCCGCTTCTCGGCACAGACGGGTCAACTGGCATGGGAAGGCTCTGACGGTGATTATCCGGTCATCGCTTATCGCGACGGCGCCTACGTGGACCTGAACGTTCTGGCATTGAACGGCTATAAGCTGACTTGGGATAAGGTCACCCACACGTATGCCGTCGAACAAGCCGCAGACGGCAGCAGCGGCGGCGATGTCCCATCCCCAGCGCAGCTGCCTGCCAAGGGAACCTTGATGCTGGAGCGGGGCTACAAGGCGAAGGCGCAGAACGGCGCCGAGGCGGAGCTGCTCTCCATCGGCGAGCGCGCATACGCGCCGCTGTCGTTCCTTACGGACATGGGTCTGAACGTATCGGATGAAGGCGACGTATTCTGGGTCGTCCGGCCTTAACCGCTTTCCGAGATGCTTCGCGATCACAATCGACACATAGAGCCCCTTGCTGCACTGCTTACGGCAGAATGGCAAGGGGCTTTTCGTCCAGCCACATCCCAATGCGCCGCGTGAATACTTTATGCTATAATGGGCATTAAAGCTTGAGCGCCAAGGAGTGAATAAGTACTTGAAGACGGGCTATAGACCGCTGTTATGGAGCGCGGCCGCGTTATTGCTGCTGCTATCCGCCGCTGTACCTGGATTGAATCTATTGACCGTCATCCTGCTGACGGTACCCTGCATCGTGCTGTACGCCACGCTGCCCCCGCTGTCATTCGCGATTCATCTCGGGGTCGTATGGCTGATCGGCCTCGCGCTAATGGGACCGTCAGCATTGTTGATCGGTTTCTTCTTCCTTATGCCGGCCATCGTCATCGGCCACTTGTACAAGAAGCGGGCGACGGCCCGAACCGTCATTACGCTCGCGACGATTACGATTCTGGCGCAGTTCTTGTTCGAGCTGCTGCTGTTCTCGGCCATCTTCGATTATCATCTGATCGCAGAGCTGAAGGGCATGATGCGTGAGAACCTCACCGCGATGGAGGAGCAAGGGCTGCTGACCGGCTGGTCGTCGGACACGACCGAGACCGTCATCAATGCCGTGATGCGTTCGCTGCCGGTGACCTTGATCATTGCTTCGTTCCTGATGGCTGCCGTCTCGCACGCTTTGGCCAGACGGGCGCTGAACAACTCCGGCCTGGAAGTGCAAGCCTTCCGGCGCGCGAAGGATTGGATGCTGCCGAAGTCATTCGTCTTCCTGTACCTCATCGTAATGGTGCTGGACATGATGATGCCGGAGAAAGACAATTCGTACATGTCGACGGTGGTCATCAATCTGCTGCCGCTGCTTCGCTTTGCATTTACGGTTCAGACGATCGGATTCTTCTTCTTCTTGGCGGCCCAGAAGAGCTGGCCTCGCATCGTTCCGCTCTTGATCGCGGTTCCGGTGTTCTTGTTCCCGCCATTAAGCTTGATCGGCGTCCTGGACGTCGCGTTCCCGATTCGTAAATCGTTCATGAAACCTTAAGTATACAGGGGCGGATGGAATGCCGAATTTTCTCATTAACAGATGGCACGGGATGCACCATGTATGGGCGCTCGTGCTCGTCGTCGCGTTAACGCTGGCGTTGGCCTGGTACGATTGGGTGCTCGGATTGCTCGGGCTGATCGCTACCGGTGCGCTGGCCGTATTCACGATCCTTGCCGAGCGCGCTTTTCGCAGGGACCTGAAGAGCTATCTGGGTACGCTCTCGTACCGCATCAAGAAGACGGGCAATGAAGTCATCAGCGAGCTGCCGTTCGGCATCGTGCTGTACAACGAAGAGAAGTTCGTCGAGTGGCATAACCCGTTCGTGGCGCAGATGCTGGGCAAGGATTCGGCTGTCGGCTTGCCGCTGTCGGAGCTGTTCCCGGTCCTTGCGGGCAAGGAGAAGGACAAGGAGAAAGACAAGGCGGACGGCAAGCTGGAGGTCTGCATCGGCGACAAGGTGTTCGAGCTGCTCTTCAAGCCGGAGGAACGGCTCTTGTACGTCGTGGATATCACGACGCGCTGGAACATTGCCAAGCGGTACGACGACGAGAAGCTCGCGCTGGGCGTCGTCATGATGGATAATCTCGAGGAAGTCACGCAGGGCATGGACGACCAGCATCGCTCGGCGCTGCTGTCGAAGGTGACCGCGGAGATTACCGAGTGGGCGCAGCGCTATCAGATGTACCTGCGCCGCCTGACATCGGACCGCTACCTGATCCTGACCGACCAGAAGACGCTGAAGCTGCTCGAGGCATCGCGATTCGTGATTCTGGACGAAGTGCGGGAGATGACCTTCGATCAGAAAATTCCGATGACGCTCAGCATCGGCATTGCGACGGGCGCGTCGAATACGATCGAGCTGGGGCAGTGGGTGCAAGCGAGCCTCGACATCGCGCTCGGCCGCGGCGGCGACCAAGCCGCGATCAAGGTCGGACAGCGCCAGACCTTCTACGGCGGCAAGTCGAATGCCGTGGAGAAGCGGACCCGCGTGCGGGCGCGCGTCGTCGCGCATGCGCTTCGGGATCTGATGAAGGACAGCGACAATATCGTCATCATGGGCCACCGGATGCCGGACATGGATTCGGTCGGCGCGGCGATCGGAGTGCTGAAGGCAGCCGAGCTGTTCCAGAAGGAAGCCTATATCGTGCTGGAGGGCATCAATCCCGCGATCGACAAGATGATGGACATGATCAAGGACGAGGAGCGCTTGGCGCGCAGGTTCGTGACGCCGGAGCAAGCGCTGGGACTCATGCAGTCGCGTTCGCTCGCGGTCGTCGTCGACACGCATAAGGTGACGATGGTCAAGGAGCCGAAGCTGCTGGCCGCAACCGATCGCATCGTCGTGGTCGACCATCATCGCCGGGGCGAGGAGTTCATCACGAATCCGGTGCTTGTGTACATGGAGCCGTATGCTTCTTCGACTTGCGAGCTCGTGACCGAGCTGCTGCAATATATTCATGATCGCGTCTCGTTGGACGTTACGGAAGCGACGGCGCTTCTGGCCGGCATTACGGTCGACACGAAAAATTTCTCGCTGCGTACGGGAGCAAGGACGTTCGAGGCTGCGTCCTTCCTCAGACGCAACGGGGCGGATTCCACGCTCATTCAGCGCATGCTGAAGGAAGATCTCGAGGAATACAACAAGAAAGCCGAGATCATCAAGCATGCGGCGATCCATTACGAGCACATCGCGATCGCGGTCACCGAGCCCGGCCGCAAGTACGCGCAGCTCCTCATTGCGCAGTCGGCGGACACGCTGCTTAATATGACCGACGTGCTCGCGTCGTTCGTCATCGGCGAGCGGCCGGACGGGCTGATCGGAATCAGCGCGCGGTCGCTCGGCCATATGAACGTGCAGATCGTCATGGAACGGATGGGCGGCGGCGGACATCTTACGAATGCGGCAGCGCAGCTGGAGGGCACGGTCGGCGAAGCGGCTGCCAAGCTCAGAGCGATACTGGACGAAATCGATAAGGAAGAGGGGTTATTCGAATGAAGGTCATTTTCCTGCAAGACGTGAAGGGTCAAGGCAAGAAGGGCGAGGTCAAGAACGTATCCGAGGGCTATGCGCGCAACTTCCTGCTGCCGAAGGGGCTTGTGAAGGAAGCTTCCGAAGGCGCGATGAAGACGCTGGAGGTGCAGAGCGCTTCCGAGCAGAAGAAGAAGGATCGGGAGAAGGAAGACGCGCAGAAGCTGGGCGAGCGTCTCTCCGAGCTGACGATCGGCATTAAGGCGAAGGCAGGCGAAGGCGGACGGCTGTTCGGCGCCATCACGAGCAAGCAAGTGGCCGAGGCGCTGGCAGCGCAGGGCATTACGATCGACAAGCGCAAGATCGAGCTCGCCGAGCCGATCCGCACGCTCGGCGTCACGCAGGTGCCGGTCAAGCTGCATCCGGCCGTTAAGGCGACGCTGAAGGTACAAGTAACGGAAGAGTAAGCATGCACGCACGAGTCACATGCCATGCCTAACAACCAACGAACGAACTCTTGGAGGGATACAGGGATGATCGAGACGGAAGCTGCTATGTTCGACAGGGTACCGCCGCAGAACCTGGAAGCGGAGCAGGCGGTACTCGGCTCCGTGCTGCTCCAAGCGGAAGCGCTCGTATCGGCGATGGAGCGCCTCAGGAGCGAGGACTTCTACGTACCCAGTCATCAACTCATCTACGAAGCGATGATCGAGCTCGGCGAAGACAACCAGCCGATCGATCTCGTGACGCTGACGGCGAACCTGCAGAATAAGGGGCAGCTGGAGGAAATCGGCGGCGTATCGTACTTGGCGAAGCTGGCTACCGGCGTGCCGACGGCCGCGAATATCGATTACTATGCGCAGATCGTGGAAGAGAAGTCCCTTATGCGCCGGTTGATCCGCACGGCAACGGAGATCGTGCAGAACGGCTATGCCGCGACGGACGAGGTCAGCGTGCTGCTCAGCGAAGCCGAACAGCGCATCCTCGAAATCTCCAACCGCCGATCGAGCAGCGGCTTCATCTCGATCCGGGACGTGCTCATGGAAGTATTCGAACGGGTCGAATTCTTGTACAGCCACAAGGGCGGCACGACGGGCATCCCGTCCGGCTTCCCGGACCTCGACAAGATGACCTCCGGCTTTCAGCGCAACGACTTGATCATCGTCGCGGCGCGGCCATCGGTCGGTAAGACGGCCTTCGCGCTCAACATCGCGCAGAACGTCGGCGTGCGCGCACGCGAGACAGTCGCGATCTTCAGTCTCGAGATGTCCGCCGCGCAGCTGGTTCAGCGTATGGTCTGCGCAGAGTCGAACGTCGACGCCGGCCGCATGCGGACTGGCTACCTGGAGGGCGACGACTGGGAGAAGCTGACGATGGCGATCGGCGCCTTGTCGGAGGCGAACGTCTATATCGACGATACGCCCGGCATTACGGTCGCCGACATTCGCGCCAAGTGCCGCCGCCTCAAGAAGGAGAAGGGGCTCGGCATGATCATGATCGACTACTTGCAGCTGATCCAAGGCCGCGGCAAGGCGGGCGAGAACCGGCAGCAGGAGGTATCCGAGATCTCCCGGACGCTGAAGCAGATCGCCCGTGAGCTGGAAGTGCCGGTCATCGCGCTGTCGCAGCTCAGCCGTGGCGTCGAGCAGCGGCAGGACAAGCGTCCGATGATGTCCGACCTTCGGGAATCGGGCTCGATCGAGCAGGATGCCGACATCGTCGCGTTCCTGTACCGGGACGACTACTATGACAAGGAATCCGAGAAGAAGAACATCATCGAGATCATCATCGCGAAGCAGCGTAACGGTCCTGTCGGCACGGTCGAGCTGGTCTTCTTGAAAAACTTCAACAAGTTCGTCAGCCTCGATCATTCGCAGGCGGCGGCTGGTATGGCCTCATAGATCAATTCCGAACAATCGCACGGAACCGCGTGCGATTGTTCGTTTTTCTCGGTTGACACAGGTAGGGCGTACTGATACACTAGTGATGCTGCCTTCAGAAGCCCGGAGTTATGCCATGGCTTGCAGGGCGGCAAATTTCGGCGTGTTGTTTTTGCACGTTGCGGGGGTATGCGCATGTCTACGGTAGTGGTCGTCGGCACCCAATGGGGAGACGAAGGGAAAGGCAAGATTACCGATTACTTGGCGGAAGGCGCGGACGTCGTCGCTCGTTATCAAGGCGGCAACAACGCAGGCCACACGATCCTGATCGGTGACAAGAAATATAAGCTCACCATGATCCCATCCGGCATTTTCAATGAGAACAAGATCTGCGTCATCGGCAACGGCATGGTCATCAACCCGTCCGCGCTGATCGATGAGATCAACTATATTCATGAGCACGGCTTCTCTTCGGAGAACCTGAAGATCAGCGACCGCGCCCATGTCATCATGCCTTATCATATGGTGCTCGACGGTCTCGAAGAGGACCGCAAGGGCGACAACAAGATCGGCACGACCCGCAAGGGCATCGGCCCATGCTACATGGATAAGGCGTCGCGCAGCGGCGTGCGCATCGCGGACCTGATGGACGCGGAGGAATTCTCCTCTAAGGTGCGCCATCTGGTGAGCGAGAAGAACCATGTGATCAAGCAAGTATACGGCTCGGCCGAGCTGCTGGATGCCGAGGCGATCATTCAAGAATATCTGGGCTATGCGGAAGTGCTGCGTCCTTACGTTACGGACACGTCCGTCGTGCTCAACGATGCGATCGATTCCGGCAATAAGGTATTGTTCGAAGGCGCGCAGGGCGTCATGCTCGACATCGACCAAGGCACGTATCCGTTCGTTACGTCCTCGAACCCTACAGCAGGCGGCGTGTGCATCGGCTCCGGCGTAGGTCCGTCGAAGATCGAACAGGTTATCGGCGTGGCGAAGGCATACACGACGCGCGTCGGCGACGGTCCGTTCCCGACGGAGCAGACGAACGAGGTCGGCGATTACATCCGCGAGAAGGGCTTCGAGTACGGCACCGTTACGGGCCGTCCGCGCCGCGTCGGCTGGTTCGACACGGTCGTCGTCCGCCATGCCCGCCGCGTCAGCGGCATCACGGGCTTGTCGCTTAACTCGCTCGACGTGCTGACGGGTCTTGAGACGGTGAAGATCTGCACGGCGTACAAGATCGGCGACCAAGTAATCGAGCACTACCCGGCGAGCCTGAAGACGCTCTCCGAGTGCGAAGCGGTCTATGAAGAGCTGCCGGGCTGGAGCGAGGACATCTCGAACGCGAAGACGCTGGACGATCTGCCGGCTACGACGCGCCGCTATGTCGAGCGCGTATCCGAGCTGACGGGCATTCCGATCGCGATCTTCTCGGTCGGCCGCAACCGCGAGCAGACGAACCCGGTCGTGAAGATTTATAAGTAAGGGAAGACGCGATAAGCCTGCACCTCCGCCAAGGGAGGCGCAGGCTTTTTGGTGCGATGGAGACGAATGATTTTCCGCTTGCGGTGAATGGAGCGCATGAAGGCTGACCATACTGCTAAGTATGTCCCTTATGGGAATTATCTGGCAGGAGTGTGATTGGCATGTGGAAAATGTTCGGCTGGCTCGGCAGAACGGTAGCGGCGGGCCTTATTGTGAGCTTCTTGGCGATCTGGACGGCCGGTTACATCGTCAACAGCTATGTGGAGACGCTGCTGAAGCAGTATAATCTCCCGATGGAGACGCAGCCGATGGCGCTGTCCGGCGTGTGGGGCACGCTGTGGGGCGCGGATTCTCCAAGCAGCCAAGCGAAGGACGAGCCGTCCTTGATGACCGACGATCAAGCGGGCACGGATACGGCGGAAGCGGGAGATGCGGCGGCATCGTCGGATGTAAGCGGGACAGAGCCGGCCGCAGAGGACGTATTTTCGTCGACGGACGAACCGACCAATGGGTCAGAGGATGGAGCGGGCAGCACGGGATCGGAAGCGCAGGACGCAGCGGGGAACGCAGCGGAAGAGGCGCCCGAAGAGACCGGTTCAGGGACGGGGCTGGAGGCGCAGGCAGGCGCGCAGCTGGAAGAGACGATCCTTACGCCGGATGAGCTGGCGGACGCGCGCGACGCGATGACGGATGAGGACCGCAACAAGCTGTTCGCGATTCTTGTCAGCAAGCTGCCGCAAGAAGAGTGGCAGACCATCTCAACGTATGTCGAGTCGGGGCTGACCGAATCGGAGCTTACGAACGTCCAGCAGATTGTCGCAAAATATCTAAATCGGGAAGAATATGACGAGTTAATGGAAATTCTGAGTAAATATTAATCCATTAGTCGCATGGCTTCGGTTGCCCCTCCCGTAAAGGCTATGTTAAAGTAAAAGGCGTGATGGCCCGGCTAATGCCGGGTACATTCGCCTTTTTTGTTGGAATAGAGGATACAGGGCGAGAGGAACGACGACAACCGATTGCGATAAGGAGAGTATCATGACCGTTCTCAGGGACCAGAACCGTGAAGAGGCAGAGCAGGGGCAAGCGCCTTCAAGCTTTAGCCGCCGGGTGCAAGACTTGAAGGGCAAGATGCAGCAACATACTGCGAGCTTGAACGCCGCGCTCGACCGAGTCGGGAAGAAGCGGATCATGCTGGCAGGGGGAGCGCTGACACTCCTCGCAGTCGCCGGGTTCGGCGGCCAAGCATACATACAAGCGAATACCGTGGATTACTATGAAGTGTACCGGAACGGCGTAATGGTCGGCACCGTGGACGCGCCGGAGACCGTGGAAGCGATGCTGACCGCGAAGAAGGCGGAACTGGCGGAGGCGAATCCAGGGCTGGAGATGGAGCTCGAAGCAGGCGAGATCGCCTACACCGCTGAAAGGGCTTACAAAGCGAAGCCTGACAGCGAGGAGACGATCGGCAAGCTGGCAGGCATGCTGACGTCGCACGCGGTAGGCGTCGAAGTTAGGGTCAACGGCAAGCTGATCGGCATTGCCAAGGATCAAGAGACTGCGGACAATGTGCTGCAGCGGGTGCAGGCGAATTACGCCCCGGCCGCGAAGGCAGCCTCCAAGCTGGAAGTAACCGCGCTGGCATTCACGGCAGACGCGGCTAAGACTGCGGCCGCGGACACGGCTGTGCCGAAGAGCAACGTGAAGTCGGTCAGCTTCGTGGAGAAGGTCGATACGCCGGTCGTGGACGTGGACCCGAACCGGATTCAGGATGCCGACACGCTCTATGAACGTCTCGTCACCGGCAATGCCAAGGCGACGAAGTATGTCGTTCAAGAGGGAGACTGCATCGGCTGCATCGCGCAGAAGTTCGGCATCTCGCCGCAGCTGATCTATCAGAACAATCCGCAGATCGAGGGCGAGATGATTCGCGTCGGCGATGAACTCGACCTGACCGTACTGCAGCCGCAGCTGACCGTGCAGACGGTAGAGAACGTCACGGAGACCGAGGAGATCGAACCGGACGTCATCGTGCAGAAGAACGACGAGATGCGTGCCGGCCAGCAGAAGACGCTCCGCAAGGGCGAGCCGGGTCAACGGCTCGTAACCTATCAGCTCGTGAAGCAGAACGGCTTCCTGATGAGCGAGGAAGTGCTCGACGAGGAGATCATTAAGCCGGCGATCGCCGCCATCGTCGTGAAGGGTACGAAGGTCGTGCTTGGCGAGGGCTCAGGCAAGTTCGCGTGGCCGGTATCCGGCGCGCGTCTGACGAGCAGCTACGGGCAGCGTTGGGGAAGGCTGCATAAGGGCATCGATATGATCGGCAACAAGAACATTCTGGCGGCCGACCATGGCGTTGTCACCTTCACCGGCACAAAGAACGGCATGGGCAAGACGGTTATCATTGACCATAAGAACGGTTTCGAGACGGTATATGGCCACTTAAGCAAGATTACGATCAAGAAGGGCGCCGTCGTCGAGAAGGGCGATAAGCTCGGCATTATGGGCAACACCGGCAATTCCACGGGTACGCATCTGCACTTCGAGATTCATAAGAACGGCAAGGTGCAGAATCCGAAGAAGTATCTCTAGCAAGACGGCAGTTCACGCATCAAGCATCGCCTAAGCGGGTGTCCGCGAAGGCGGTGCTTTTTTGCGCTTGCGCATGGGGAAGTTAGAAAGCTCGGTTGTCAGCGCCGAGAAGGTTGAACGATAGTAGAAAATGAGGAGCGGAGCTCCAGCGTTTCCGTAGGAAACGCAGCATCGGAAGCATATGCTGGCAGTACCTAAGTGAGCACCGGAAATTGCGCCAGCGTTCAAGATTCGATGCCGAATATGCTGCGAAGCAAAACTTCGCGATCACAAGCGAGCCCTGAGAGAAGTTTCATTGGGATGGTCATAGGGACTATGGTAAACTAAGTAGAGGTAGGGAGCAGGAATAGCAGGACATGCAGATGACGGAGGTGTACTCGGATGCAGGGCAAAATTCTGGTCGTCGACGACGAGCAGCCGATCGCGGATATTCTGAAGTTCAACTTGGAAAAAGAGGGCTACGAGGTCATCTGTGCATGGGACGGTGCGGAGGCGGTACGGCTAGCGTACGAGGAGAAACCCGATCTGATCCTGCTGGATCTCATGCTGCCGATCAAGGACGGGATGGATGTCTGCCGCGAGGTTCGCTCGCGCATGCAGACGCCGATCATTATGTTGACGGCAAAGGATACGGAACTGGACAAGGTGCTCGGCCTGGAGCTGGGCGCGGACGATTACGTGACGAAGCCGTTCAGCACGCGCGAGCTGCTCGCCAGGGTGAAGGCGCATCTGAGAAGGCAGCAGAAGCTGCAAGAAGTGCTCGCGACCGGCAGCGATGCCGGAGGCAAGGGCGACGAACAAGCCGAGGAGAAGCAGGGCTTGCGCTTGTTCAACTTGTTCATCGATACGGACATGTACGTGGTGTATAAGGATAACGAACCGCTCGATCTGACGCATCGGGAATACGAGCTGGTCTATTACATGGCGCGCAATAGCGGCAAGGTCATGACGCGGGAGCATCTGCTGCAGGCGGTGTGGGGCTTCGAGTATTTCGGCGACGTGCGGACGGTCGATGTGACGATTCGACGGCTGCGGGAGAAGATCGAGGACGACCCGAGCAAGCCGGAATATATTCTGACGCGCCGCGGTCTCGGCTACATGATGCGCAATCCTAAGTCGGGAGGCTTCGGTAACGGATGAAGGGCAGACGCCTCTTCCATACGATCCAAGTCAAGCTAATCATTATCTATGTCCTCCTCATCCTGATCGCTATGCAGCTGATCGGGGTGTACTTCATCAGTACGCTGAAGTCGTCGCTTAGCAACTCGTTCACGAACAATCTGAACGAGCAGATGAACATGCTCACCGTCTTGGTGGAGGATACGCTCACTTCAGACCGCGTGCAGCAGGGCGAGACGACCGATGCGGAGATTACGCAGGATCTGAACGACCTCGTCAGCTCGCTCTTCAACATCAGCGAAGCGGAGATTCAGATCGTGGATGCGAACGGCAAGCTGCTGGCGACCTCTGTAGACGATCATCGTTCCTATATCGGGCGGAAGAATACGGAGCTGGCGGTCAGCCGCGCGCTGCAGGGGATTCGCGACAATGAGGAAGAGATCATCGATTCGGATAATGTGCGCAAGAAGGTAATGGCACGTCCCGCGTACGACACGCGGGATGGCCAGAGCAAGGTCATCGGCGCGGTGTACATCGTTGCCTCGATGAAGGAGATGTACGAGACGGTGAACGGCATCAACCGGATTTTCGTCTCCGGGATGCTCATCGCGCTCGGCCTGACCGGCGTGCTCGGCGTGCTGCTGGCCCATACGATCACGAATCCGATCAAGGGGCTGACGCGCCAGGTATCGGCGGTGGCCGAAGGCCGTTTCGACCAGCAGGTGCCGGTGTACAGCGATGACGAGATCGGCCATCTGAGCGAGGCGTTCAACAACATGACCGAGCGGCTGCAGGAAGCGCTCTCCGCCAATGAGGAAGAGAAGGAGAAGCTCGGGTCGATACTCTCTAATATGAGCGACGGCGTTATCGCCGCAGACGAGCATGGCGTCGTTATCCTGACGAACCGCCGTGCGCGCGAGATGCTGGGAATCAAGGACGTAAGCGGCAATACGCTGTCCGGCGTGCTGGGACTCGAGGAGAGCCGGATTCGCGAGCTGCAGACCGGCCTTGAACATGCGGCCGTGATCCGGATGGACATGCCTGAGCGCGATGAGGAAGAGGAATGGCTGCTCCGCGTGACGTTCACTCCGATCCATCGGCGCGATAAGCGGTCTGCGGGCACGATCGCGGTGCTGCAGGACGTCACCGAGCAAGAGAAGCTGGAGCGTTCGCGCCGCGAGTTCGTCGCGAACGTGTCGCATGAGCTTCGCACGCCGCTGACGACGATCAAGAGCTACGTCGAAGCGCTCGATGACGGCGCGGTCGAGGAGCGGGAGCTTGCCTCGCGGTTCGTCGGGGTCATTCGCGGCGAGTCCGAGCGGATGATTCGCCTCGTCACCGACCTGCTGCACCTCTCCCGGCTGGATTCGAATCAAGCGCCGCTGCGGCGCAAGGCCGTGAACGTCCAAGAGATGCTCGAAGAGGTGTCGGACCGTTTCTCGTTCCAGCTGCGCCAGAAGCAGATCGGCAGCTCGGTCCTCATCGAGGAGGCGATCGACACCGCATGGCTCGACCGCGACCAGATCGACCAGGTGCTGGATAACCTGATGTCCAATGCGATCAAATATACGCAGTCCGGCGGCCATATCGAGATTGCGGCACGCAGGCCGGATTCGTCTTCGCTGGCAATTAGCGTGAAGGACAACGGTATGGGCATTCCGCAGAAGGATATTACGCGGATATTCGAGCGATTTTATCGCGTCGACAAGGCTAGGTCGCGCAATATGGGCGGCACGGGCCTCGGTCTGTCTATTGCCCGGGAAATCATCAAGGCGCATGGCGGCACGGTCGAACTGGAGTCCGAATGGAATGAAGGCACAACGGTAACGTTCACGCTGCCTACCTTGCACGAAGGGAGCGAGGCCGGATGATCGAACGATTCAAGACAGGCGCGTTAATCGTGCTGGTCGCGCTCAGCCTCGTGCAGAGCTATATGCTGGCCTATAGTCTGCCGACCCTGGGAGCCACGGTCAAGACCGAGCAGGAGTATGTGTTAACGGAGACGATGGGGGAGACGACGCGGATTGACCAGGTGATTTTTCCGGAGGATATCGTGCTTCATCTAGGCGAGGACCGGCACAGCATCGTGTATCCCGGAAGCGGATTCTTCGACCGGATCTACAGCCGGATCAAGGCTTCGGAATTTTCCGGCTTCCAGCGCGTACCGTCCAGCGTTCGGAACTGGTCCGAGATGCGCCGGAGCGGGACCGGAGTCGAGCTTCGCTTCGGAGAAGGCATTCCGGTGCAGCTGCTGCAGCGCGTAATGCGCATCGACGGCGATCTGCTGTTCCTCAGCGATTCGATCAATCGCGTCCTGATCGTCAAGCAGGAGGATCGGATCGATCTGGATATCTACTTCTTCAGCTCGGACGGTATGACGGTATACGAGCCGCTGCGCGCGAATCTATCGCTAACCGACCTGGAGGATTTTATCGGGCTCGGCGTGTATCTGACCCCTTATTACTTGTGGCGGGACGGCATCTACCTGCCCTCGACTCCGATCGAGGCGGTGGAATATCGGTTCAGCTATTCGGCATATTCGCCGGAGCAGATGCAGCGCAATCTGTTCTTCGATTCGGAGAAGACGAGGTATCTGGAAGGGCGTAACGGTTCGCAGATCTATACCGACGGCAAGCGCGGCCTGCAGTTGGAATCCGGCGAGACTTGGATGGTCTACACGGATCCGGTGGCGCCGCCTGACAATCCGAACCACCTGACAAATAATGCGTTGGCTGCGCTGCAATTCGTGAACCAGCATGGCGGGTGGGACGGCATGCACCGCTTCATCGCGCCTGACCGCGAGTCGGATGCGAGAACGATCCGATTCCAGCAGTATTTCGGCCACTATCCGCTGCTTGGCGCTTCGTTCCGTTACGGCCACATTAAGCTGGTGCTCCAGCAAGGCGTCGTCAGCGAATATGAACGTTCGCTGCTGACGCGCGGACCGCGGACGGAGGAGAGCATGCTGCGCTGGCTGCCCGGCGAGGATCAATTGCGTATGGCTTTGGAGAATTACGCACGGCTGCGCGAGATCGAGGCCGTGTTCCCGGCGCAGTTCGTCTCGCTCACCGCAGAAGGCGAGCTTTACATGGAGCCGGTATGGGCCGCAAGGCTCGAGAACGGCACGCTGCAGTCGGTCATGCGGGCATTGCCTGTAGGCACTGTGGTGAATTTGCCGGATGAGCAGGATAATGAAGCATCGGACGCTGCGGATACGCCGGATGACGGCGAGCAAGAGACGGGCGCGATAACGGAGCCGCTCTTGCCGAGGGCGACGACGTTAGGAAATGGTGAAGCGCTCGAGGTCGGGGAATCCGACCCGGACCCAGGTTCCGACAATGTTCCTGAACCGGAGGGTGATCCCGATCCCGATCCTGATTCTGAACCTGATCTTAATAATGAGACGAATGCGGTAGAGGAACCGAATGATAATGAGCCGTAAGGAGAGGAGGTCGGCGGGATGGACTGGGGCCGAGCCAAGAGCGTATTGATCATCTCTTTCTTGCTATTGAACGTGATACTCGGCTATCAGCTCTGGCTGGACATGCGTGAGCGCTTGAATACGAACGTGGATCTGGCGGACTTGGAGCAGGAGACGCTCCGAATCATGCAGGAGAAGAACATTCGCCTGCCGGCCAACATTCCGTCCGAGACTCCGCGGTTGTCCGAGCTTACGTTCCGGTATAAGACGCGAGCGGGGCTTACCGACAAAATCCGTCTGGAAACGCCTGTGAACAGCAGGATTGCTTTTTACGAGAGCGAATTATTAGAAGGACTAGGATCGACGATTCCGCAGCTGGAGCTGTATCGGTTCGATGTACCGACCCGGCGGGACGATGCATTCGTGTTCCATCGGCTCAGCGAAGACGGCCGGCCGATGTTCGACGTGAAGCTGGAGCTGTACTATAGCAATCAGAAGATCGACGCTTATCGGCAGGATCTGATCGAGATCGTCGCGCCGGAGCAGGGCGGCGAGAATGGCGAGGAGACGGCGGCAACCGTGCTCGCGGCATCGAAGGCAGTCACGAACTTGATCGAGAACTATCTGCAGGCAGGGTCGGTGATCAGGGAAGTGCTCCTCGGGTATCATGGGCAAATTTTCAACTCGGACGATATCCAGGCTGCCGAGCCTGCATGGCGGGTGCTGCTCGAGGACGGGACGGTCTATTATGTCAATGCGATCAGCGGCGCTGTCGTGACAGAGGGCGATGCGACGCAAGCGGCAGAGGCGCAGGAGGAAGGCTCGGATGCTTCTTCGGAGGACATCGCCGATTAGAGAGAGAGCGGGAGAGAGAAAGGACTAGAGAAACTTATGGGAATCCGATTTACGGTGCTGGCCAGCGGTTCGACAGGCAATGCCACCGTGGTCCAGACCGATGAGGCGACCTTGCTGGTGGATGCCGGGCTGAGCGCCAAGAAGCTGGACGAGCTGATGCGGGAGAGAGGCGTGGCGGGTCAGGATATCGACGGGATTTTTGTCACGCACGAGCATTCGGACCATATCAAGGGGCTGGGCGCATTCGCGCGGAAGTACGAGCTCCCGGTGTACGCGAACGATGCGACTTGGGGAGCGATGGACAAGCATGTCGGCGCGATCGCGGACAGCAACAGGCGAATCGTGGCCACCGGGCAGTCGATCGAATTCGGCGATCTTCGCGTCGAATCGTTCCCGATCTCGCATGATGCCGCTGAGCCGGTGGGATACTGCTTCAATGACGGGGAGTGCAAGCTAAGCCTCGTAACCGACCTCGGCTACATGAGCGACAAGGTGAAACGGATGGCGATCGATTCGGATGTGCTGGTGCTGGAGTCGAATCATGACATCGAGATGCTCCGGATGGGACGGTATCCCTGGAATATCAAGCGGCGAATCCTAAGCGACATCGGACACTTGTCCAACGAAGCGGCAGGCGAAGCGTTGGCCGAGCTGCTGACGGACCGAACGAAGCGCGTCTACTTGGCGCATCTGAGCTTGGATCACAATCTTCAGGAGCTGGCGCGGATGACCGTGCAGTCTACTCTTGAGGATCATGGCATATTCTATAAGAAGGATGAGAATGTGCTGCGTCACACGTACCATGACCGGTCTACGCCTTGGGATGAAGTAAGGAAGCGGGCGTAGTCGGAAGGACAAGCGGCTCGTCGCTGCGCGCGATCGACTGGACGGCGGCTTCGAATTCCTCCATACTAAGAATGCCCTTCGCGATGAGGACTTCGAGAAGGGAGCTGTACGCGAGGAGGATGCGGTATTGTTGGTCCTTCAAGTCGGCAACGGCACCGGCAAGATTCACTTGCTCCCATGCGGTATTGCGGGATGAGGGCTTGGCATTGTTATTCATGCAGAATCCTCTCCTTCAAGTAATCTATTACTCTTACTATTGTAGTCCGATATGCCGAAAACATTCCTAATAGAAGAAAATAAGTCTTGATGCTCATGGCGGCATCGAGAGGAGCGATAGCATGGGCTTGTTCGATGACGATTTCTATTCCACCCGCGTATCCCGCAAGGCGCGGTCCGGATCCGGTAAGGATGAATGGGGCTTCCGGAGACGGAGCGGGACGGGCTGGGGCCCTGTGCCGATTGCTTTTGCCTCCTCGATCGTAAGCGCGCTGGGTGCTGTCCTGCTGTTCGGCATGATCTTCGGCTTCGGAGGCGGAGCGGGAGGCAGCAGCGACGGCAAGGGCGCCGGGCTGGCGCCTGTACAGACTGTGGATACGGCAGAGCGCATCATTCAGGCATCCGCCAAGGTGAGGCCGGCCGTGGTCAGCATCATTAATGAACAGATGCTGCCGGCAGGCGGCTTCTGGGACGTGCCCGATGCGGGCGACGACTCGGAGGAAGGGCTCGAGCCGGAAGAGGAGAATACGCTGCAGCAAGCGAGCGTGGGCTCCGGGGTTATATTCGATAAGGTAGACGGCAAAGCTAGAATCATAACGAACTATCATGTCGTGGAAGGCGCGGATGCGCTGAAGGCGCTGCTCGTCAGCGGCGAGGTCCGAGAAGCGAAGGTCATCGGCAAGGATCAGATCACGGATCTGGCCGTGCTCGAGGTCGACGGGAACGGCATCGACACGATCGTGGAGATCGGCGATTCGAGCAAGCTGCGCGACGGGGAGACGGTCATCGCGATCGGCAATCCGCTCGGGCTGGGCGATTCGCTCACGATGGGTATCATCAGCAAGAGCCACCGGGTCATACCGGTGTCGCTCAATCAAGACGGTATCTATGACTGGGAGCAAGAGGTCATCCAGATCGATGCGTCGATCAACCAGGGGAACAGCGGCGGCGCCCTGGTGAATCTGAACGGCCAGGTCATCGGCATCAACAGCATGAAGGTGGCCGACTACGGCGTTGAGGGCTTGGGCTTCGCGATTCCGATGCATAACGCGGTGCCGGTCATCGATGAGCTGGTGAAGCACGGCAAGGTGCTGCGTCCGTATCTAGGCGTCTATACGCTTGATCTGGACCAATACTTGTTCCAACAGGCGATGCCCGAGCTGGGCGGCGGCGCGGCGGAGGAAGACGAGGCCGAGACTGACGGTGAAGGCGAAGGATCGGAGGATGAGCTGAAGCTTCCTGCGGGCGTGAAGCAAGGCGTCATCGTGTTGGAGGCGGTCGGACCGGCGAAGGCGGCGGGCTTGAATTTCAACGATGTCATCGTGAAGCTGGACCATCAATCCGTGAGCAGCACGATGGAGCTCCGCAAGTATCTGTACAGCAGCAAGAAGATCGGCGATCCGATCGAGGTGTCCTATTATCGAGGCGGCAAGCTGGAGAAGCTAAGCTTCAAGCTGGCGGAGAAGGCCGACGAGGAATAAGCGAGAGAAGGTATAGAGCGACGTATGTATTGTGTATGCAAGCAGCATGTAGAACTGGCAATCGATAAGTTCGTGGATGAGTATGAGGACGCGCCGGACATGGTCGACCTGTCGGCCACGGAGTTCGCGGATTGGGACCCGCCGCGCAAGTGCGATCTGTGCGATGAGGCGGCAGAGGTATTGGTGGTGTAAGCAAGGTGGATAGTGCAAGTGGAAGAGAAGTGTAGGAAGACCCGTAGGTCAGGCTGCTGTTGGAGCGCCTGCGCTGCGGGTCTTTTGCAATAGCGGGCAGAAGGGATGGATTGGACATGAATATTCAGATTGCTGCAGTGGGTCGACTGAAGGAGAAATATCTAGTGGACGGCATAGCCGAGTATGCGAAGCGGCTGCGTCCTTACGTAAAGTTCGACGTGCTGGAAGTGCCGGACGAGAAGGCGCCGGAGACGATGAGCGCAGCCGAGGAGGCACAGGTGCGCGACCGCGAGGGTGATCGTCTGCTCGGGCTGATCAAGCCGGATGCGCATGTCGTGGCACTGGCGCTGGACGGCGAGCTCTGGTCGAGCGAGGATCTGGCAGCGCAGCTGGACAAGCTGGGTACGTACGGCAAGAGCCATGTCGTGTTCGTCATCGGCGGCTCGAACGGGCTGTCGCCGACCGTACTGCGCCGCGCTCAGCAGAAGCTCAGCTTCGGGCGCATGACGCTGCCGCATCAGCTGATGCGGCTGGTCTTGGTCGAGCAGGTGTACCGGGCGGTGAAGATCAATCGCGGTGAACCTTATCATAAATGACGCAAATTTATTGGTGAAAGATAGGGAAGAATCTTTATAAATACAAGATTCTTCCCTAAATTGCTTGTGTCGCCCCCATTGCATCAACCCTGCAGTTAAGCGATCAATGCAGCTGCAAATGCCAAAATGAAATGGATTCAGTTACCAATAACGTCATTGTTTTATTCGTGTCAGACGATCAGAGAATTAGGTAAATCCCGTCTTCATCGGTTTCCAACTCTCCGCGCTCTAGATTTTCACTTCTATCGCTAATGGATTCTAGTTTGCCGCTTCTCAGCTTCACCTCTGGATCCACCAAATGCTCTCCTGTATGTAGATCGAATTCCCAACCATGCCAAGGACAGCGCAGGATCTCATTCTCCCTGCCGTAGGAATATTCATAGACAGGTGTAGGCAGCGTTGTTCCGCAGATTGTTCCGACGCATACTCTCGCTCCAGCGTGTGGACACACATTGCGATAAGCGTGAAATTGTCCATTCACATTAAAGATGCCAAATTCCATCCCGTTAACCTCAACGATTTTGCATTCACCTAGTTGAATCTCGTCCAAGTCAGCTACTCGATGCCTGTTCATTCCGACCTGCTCCCTTCGCGTTTCGCTTTCCGCTTAAGGCCGTACAATTCAATCGCGTTCTCAGATTGAATGCGTACTCGCATATCCTTCGGAATTTTGGCTAAAGCCAGCTTTGGATTGTCGAAGTCCCAATGCGGATAATCAGAAGCAAACAGTAAGGTATTACCCGCATCGATCATTTTGAATATATCGATCAATTGCTTGTGGTCCTCAGGCTCTTCAATCGGCTGCGTCGTTAACCGGATATGTTCAAGAATATATTCAGATGGCAGACGCTTTAACCAAGGAGTTGAATCCCTAAGCGCCTTGTAATTTTTGTCCATCCGCCACATAAGATGCGGCAGCCAGGCAATGCCGCCTTCAATCGCGACAAATTTCAACTTGGGAAACTTTTCAAATACACCTTCACATACAAGGCTGTTAATATGCGCCATATAATTCGTCGGCAGGATATTATGCCACTCCATATAACGGGTTGGATAACCGGACGGCGTAGGCGGATAGCCGACCCCTTTGCCCTCAGAGCCTGGATGGATCGCTACCGGCAGGTTTAATTGCTCGGCCGCCTCGTAGATTTTATGATAATAACGTTGTCCGAATGGCATTCTAGCGCCACTGCACATCACAACCTGCACAATGTCCGGATGCTCACCTAGCCTGTGAATTTCTTTTACCGCTGCATCAGGATCAGAGAAATTAATGACAAGCGATCCTTTGTAACGCGGGTCCACTTTCAGCCAATGCTCCAGCATATAGTCGTTATATGCGGAGGCGACTGCATTACCATAGTCAGGATCTGCATGCAGTGAGCAATTGATCGTAGTATGACCTGTCAGAATCGCGTAGTCAATGTCGAATGCATCCAGATGATGCTCAATCATATAAATCGGATCACTGCCTGGCTGTTTCCCTGATGGTGTCACCGCATCCTTGCGGTTCACACCGCCAAGCGGAGAATACCAGGGATTGCCGATTAGGTCGCTATTCAACCATTGCTCGTGCCATACTTTAGGCAAATAAGGCAGCAGATCTTCTGGACTTGCAAATGTATTGTGCACATCGGTATCGATGAGTTTGGGTTTATCAAGATCATTAATACTTTGTTGCTTCGTCAACATAATCACCTCATAGTACCAATGTATAATAATGATTTTATTATCCTTTTACCGCCCCTGCAGTAAGTCCCATAACCATGTATTTCTGGAAGAATGCAAACAAGATTAATATAGGTAGAGAGCCTGCAAAAGCAAATGCCATCATACCGCCATAGTCATGCGCATATTCACCTAGAAAGCTTTGGGCTATACCTACAGATAGTGTTTTCATGCTTGTTTCTTGCATAATAACTAGAGCCAGAATAAAGTCGTCCCAAGAGTGTAAGAAGGTATATATACCAATCGCGACGAGACCAGGCTTTGTAAGAGGAAGCAATATCGTAACCATCGTTCTCATTCTTCCAGCGCCATCTATTTTTGCTGCTTCATCCAAGGAACGCGGTATCGTGTCAAAGAACGACTTCATCAAAAGCACCGCTAAGGGCAAAGAAAAGGTTGTATGAGCCAGAATTAATCCACCGTAAGTATTCAACATCCCCCATTGCAAATAAAAGGTATAGAGAGAGATTAGAATAACTACGATAGGGAACATTTGAACAGATAGAATCGATGTCATCATAGCGTTCTTCCCAATAAAGCCATACCTCGAGAAGGAATATCCAGCTGGAATAGCAAGCAGTAAAGTTACGAGAGTGGCGCCTATTGAAGTAATAAAGCTATTCTTGAAAAACGCCAGGTAATCTGGATTCACAAATATTTTCAAATAATTTTCGAAGGTCACATGAACCGTTATAAATTTAGGCGGGAAGCTGAAAATGTATGCATTAGGCATAAATGAAGATATAACCATAATGTATATGGGGAAAAGAGAGACCACAATTAATCCAAGGACTGTAGCATACTTAAGCAGCTTTAAAATGAATTTATTGCTTTGCAGTCTGAAAGTCATAATCTGAACCTCATTCCCTTACTCGTGATCATTCTGATACTTTTCGTTCATTTTGTTATTGATCAGTGTTGCTACAGCTAATAATAACAACCACAATACGCCAATAGCGGCTCCTTGACCAAAATCAAAGGATCTGAATGCCGTTTTATACGCTGATATGGCCAATGTTGCGGTCGCGTCATTCGGTCCACCGCCAGTTATATTGTATATAATGGTATACATCTGGAAATTGGACATGACTGCGATCCAGATTGAAGTTAAAATAACGGGTCTCATAGCAGGCAGTGTTATAGAAAATAGTGTGTGATACCATGAGGCTCCATCAATTTTCGAAGCTTCAATTAACGAATGATCTACGGATTGTAACCCCGCTAATAGCATGACCATCATGTATGGCAATTGCTTCCATACAACTGCCAAAACGATGACAGCCAATGCAAGATTGGGATTTAATAACCAGGAGACATTAACGGTATCCGTCACACCAATTTTATAGAGTAAATAGTTTAATGAACCATATTGCTCGTGCACTAACCATCTCCACAAGATGGCTACAACCACTGATGGTATCGTCCAAGGGAGAAGAAGCACGGCTCTAATACCGCCACGCCATCTGATATTACTGTTGAGAAGCATAGCAACAGCAAGACCCAAAATAAACTGAATCGATACAACTAATACGACGAAAACGATTGTATTCGTAAAATATAACAGTATCTTCCCATCTTGAAATAAAGCGCGATAGTTCTCAAAGCTATTCCACACAGGAGCATTTAAATTGCCGAGTTTGTACTCCATAAAACTTACATAAATACCTTTTAACATAGGAAGAGCAATAACGACAGCCAACACAATTAATGTAGGTAATATCAACAATATTGAGAAGATATTATCCGGTATCATGAAGTTTCTTTGCTTTGTCTGCGATGTCAAGCTTTTCATACCCTGAAAGTAAGACCTCCTTCTACCCATTCATCCAACTATTACTTCCCTTAAAGAACTGCCCTCTCAAATGCGCATGGCACTTGAGAGGATCGTTGTCGATAAACTAATTGTCACATAGGTAGATTATTGCCCGTACAGCTTCTTAAGTTCCTTATCAAGCTTCTCTAAAACACCTGTTGCTTCTGAACCCATAGCTAATTCCGAAATCGCCTTGGATAAAATATCATCCGCTTCTTGGAAGACAAGATCTGAAATAGGCAATGAACGTGCTGTTTCCATAGCTTTCACAAAGGTTTGCGTCAATTCATTATCTACTTCTCCAAAGACGGCCTCCATCGCAGAGGAACGTGACGACATCTTACCCATTCCCGCATCGTATAGAATCTGAATGGATGTCTCACCTGTCATATGATCAACAAACTTGTTAAGAGCCTCTGTATCCTTGACTGAATTAAACGCTACCAGCAGATGATCAATAATATATCCGGAGCCGTAAGGCGTATCTTTCCCCGGAATTACCATTGCTCCATAATGGTTATGAAACTCGTCTCCTAAAGTGCTGGCTGCGCTGAAGTTATTCACAATGCCTTCCAAATCGTAGTAGAAACCGACAACACCTTGTCCAAATAGGTTACGCATATCTTTAAAGCTTGCGCCCTTAGGAGAAATATTATCCGCATACAGCTTTTGAATTTCTGCGAAAGCTTGCTTATTTTCTTCGGAGTTTATTACAATGTTACCTTGATCATCCAGGAAGTCACCGCCGTGCGCCCAAAGATGCGGGAATATATTATAGCCCTCACCAATGGTGTTACCGCTGTTAGGAAGTCCATAACCGTAAATCTTGTTGCCGTTCTCATCTGTTCCAAGAGCCGAGATTTTATATGCAGCGTCCATCAATTCGGACCAGTTCCGCGGTAAAGTAGTAATCCCCGCTCTTTCCAGAAGATCTTTATTGTAGAAAATAGCATACGTATTATTGAACCATGGAGCAGCCATGATTTTGCCGTCCACTGTAACCGCTTTCAAGGAGGTTTCACTATAGTCTGCAATTACAGCTTCATCTAGTTCTAGTGGCTTAACGATATTTAACTCAACTAACTGAGGCAGCCATTCCGCTTTGATATGCGCTACATCAGGAGTTACTCCTGCTGCACCTTGAATCAACATCTGGTCAAAGTACTGCGCATATGGATTGGTTTTGGATTCGATCTTGATGTTCGGATTATTCTCCATAAATGTATCTGGCATGGACTGGTAAGTTGGCTTTAGCGCCTCTTCCGCTAATGCCCATGATGCCCAACTGAGCTTCGTCGTTTCAGGGGCTTTAGTTGAGGACGCATTTTCTTGATCTCCACTACTCGAATTGCTCGAGTTACTTCCGCATCCTGCAACCATTACAGCCATTGCCAATACGACTAACAGGTACTTCAATCCCTTTAATTTTCTCATTGACGAACCGCCCTTCTGTATAAGACTGTGATATATGTCACACCTAATATATCGATCGCTGCAACCGCTAACAATGTTAAATAACCCTTCCAATTCAGTTTAGAGTTCGTCTTGTCCATCACAATCTTTTGTGTTAAAATATGCGATCACCATAGAAGATATTGCTGCAGCAACTTAATAAATTCATTTTTGTTTTCCACACGAGCATCCTGGTATATCTTTGAAACCCGGTAACGCAACGCGCTAGCAGAAATAAATAAATCCTCTGATATACGCTCATATACTCGATCCTGCATGACTCCATTGATTATTTTCATGTCCAATTCATCCCTAAGGGACATACAATTTTCAATGTCAAAGGCTTTTGACAATAGAGGATCCTGGTAATATTTATCCGCTCGTGCCGGCTGTTCGAAAGCCCGTTGAACAACTCTATTCTCCTCTAAGGAAGCCGTGCTTTCGCGAATAATAAGCTTGCTTGGGGTCGTAATCTTCATGGAAGCGATATGTGGATTGTCCATCAGGACAATCCACGAATTCACAATTTGAGTGCCTATTTCATAAAAATCAATTGAAAATGTAGTTAAACTGGGTTTGCATAATCGGCTGCAGTGAAAATTGCCGAAGCTGCCTACATACATATCCTCAGGGATACGAATTCCATTATTTTTTGCAAGATGCATGAAGCAAATAGCAACAATATCATTTGGACAAATAACTGCATTATATTTATGTGATTCTTGTATGAATAAATCGAAGCACTCACTGAGGCTGCCATTGTTAAAATACGCATCCTCCGGCTTGATATGAAAACCATAATTTGAGGTGGCGTTAAGCACTGCAGAATATCGACTCATGTCATTCGTAGAGATTTGATCGAGACCAAACAATGCAATGTTCGACCTGCCGCAGCTATACATGTATGAGATAAGATCAAGCGTCTCTGTCTTCCTGCTCACGGTTACACTACTGATATTTTCACCGAAGTAGCCGGAGTCTACTCCAGCTAGAATAGACTTTCTCGAATGGTTATCCATATGAGTAATCATGGTATTCAGATAACTTCTTGTCCTGCATGCTAAAGTCACTACATCAGGGAGCGCCATAATATCGACTTGTTCGATCCCCTCGGAATAAGCGATAACCTCTATCTTGTGACGGCTTGCCTCAGCTTCAATACCGGCGAACGTTTCTTTGAACCATGGGGAAGAAGCATAGCTTGGTTCAACAAACAGTGGAAGATACTTACGTGGCATATAATGACCCTGCTTTCTTCATAGTTGTATATAAATCCATCTTGATTTCGGGTTATATAATTGGCTGAAGTGAGGCTGATTAGTCCTTAATTTGAGATGAAATCATGTAGCGATGCAAGGAAAGCTTGCTAAAATTTGACCAGCCAGACGGATTAGGGTAAGTCTCATACTAATTTTCTCTCCATAGTAGTATGATCAGTTTAACATGGTCACCAACTTAATTGAATAACTCGTTTTCGAAGAACTCTATGCGGGCGAAGTGAATGGAGTCGCCTCGATGTAGGTTCAATTATACGCAGATTTTACGTGTCCATTTAGCTATATAGGCAAAAGGATATTAGATGAGGCATTATCGCAAACTGAAGGGGAAGTTGAATTCGAGTTAACGGCTCACGGATATGATAGATGTCTATAAATGCTTCACTTCACAAGCTCGGAATGCAAGAAAATTTATGCAATTTCCAGGTATAGATTTTCTACATCCTTCAGCAGATCAGGTATCCAAGTTTCTGATCCAGGGATTATATCTGTACCACCATAAACAAGCCAACGCAATGTTTTGATCAGCCAACATAAACCGCCTATTTGCACTTGCCAGTTCAGATGATCAATTGGAAGATCAGTTACGTCAAGGTATGCTGATATCATTTCTTCTCTTGAAAGATTACTCCAAGCGCGTGCTTCCGTAATCAAGCAATATAGGTCTCCAAGATGAGGACTTAGATATGCAATGGACCAATCGATTGGCATAATGCCATTGTCTTGAATCAATAGGTTCTTAGCATGATAATCATGATGTACGATTGAGGT
The DNA here is from genome assembly GCA_023433615.1 of Bacillota bacterium. GTDB lineage: Bacteria > Bacillota > Bacilli > Paenibacillales > Paenibacillaceae > Paenibacillus_I. The sequence continues at coordinate 30,411 of JAEZCJ010000069.1, forward strand.
TGATACCGTTTGATAGAGTCTTTCTAAATGACGAGGTAACACTTTCTTGAGTTTTAATAAAACTTCGGTGTCTGCTAACTTTTTGGATTTCAATAGATCATCAAGTAGTTCCAGAAAGTTTTCCATTGGAACTAAGTAAGAGTCAATGACTTTCTTAGAGAGCTTTCTTGCTAAGTTGGCAGTTGCACTCACTCTTAATCTTGCTAGTTCCCTTGACGCCTCAAGAAAATGAGCAGGATGCGGTTGCTGTTCCAAATTATTTTCACCCACATCCTCCATGACCATTACTCCGCTGTCCTTCAGTTGTACAAACTCAAAGATCTGTGGGGCTTTGATTTGTAGTGGATGCACGAGATTTCGATAAATGCCAGCTTCTCCCGCCATCTCACTCCCGCCCCATTTAATTATGCGTGATTCACCTGTTGTCAGCTTTACTCGGTACACTTCTGAAAGAGCCCATTTCCTCAATAGTGACCATTCAGCAACCTCATTCAGCAGGGGTATCTTTGAGCAATAATCTGAAAAGCATGTAGGAATCATTTCAGCGTTCCCTCCCAAATCATTTGTTACGAACACATTTTTACATATATGGGCAAAAAGATATAGACTTATAATTCTCCGTTCGGTATGATGGTGAATAAGGTCTTGAAAAATTTCAGGACTCTTTTTTATTTCTATGTAAACAGTGAAGGCCATCCGGCAATAGGATGGCCTTTTTCACAACTTGCCGTTATAGACAGCGCGGAGAATCTAATAAGGGCAAGTTTTCTGATGACATTTTCGTGCAGGAAATGCAAGGCAGGCCGCTTTTATAAGCGATAGTATTTAACTCGAAGGGAGGGAGAACGATGGATTGGTTGGAGAGGATGAAAAGCGCCATGGATTATATCGAAACGAATTTGACGGACAATATTTCATTTGATGATATAGCGCAGATCGCCTGTTGCTCTACGTATCATTTTCAACGAATGTTTCCGTTCATCACAGGAATCACGTTATCCGAGTACATCCGACGTCGACGATTGACATTGGCGGCTTTTGAACTGCAGACAACCGATGCAAGGGTGATCGATGTAGCCATGAAATATGGATACCAATCGCCGGAAGCGTTCGCACGGGCGTTCAAGAATCTCCACGGGATCATGCCGATATCTGCGCGCGATAAAGGCGTTTCCTTAAAAGCCTATCCTCGAATGTCCTTTCATATCTCAATAAAAGGAGATGTCGAGATGAATTACCGGATTGAACAAAGAGGGGCTTTTGACATGTTCGGCGTTTATGGTGTTGTTAGTCAGGATTTGCAAACGGCATTCACTGATGTTCCTCAGTTCCGTAAACAATGTGATGAAGATGGCAGCGTTGATCTGATGAATGAGCTGCTGGGCCGGTTTGGCAATAGCGTACTGCACGCTGCCTTATATGATCATACGGGAGAATCATTCAAATACATGGTATGCTATCATTTACCGAAGGGACTTGAAGTACCGGAGAGATTCATAAAGCTTTCTGTCCCTGCGCTAACATGGGCTATTTTCCCGGAGCCGCAATGTGATCTGCAGAAACTATGGGAACGAATCTATACCGAGTGGTTCCCGATATCGGGATACGAGCAGGTTGAGGGTCCACAATTCGAGATGTATTACGGTATGCCAGGGCATACACAGGGTGAGATCTGGATACCAGTAAAGAAAAAGTAACGATTGACCTAAGGATGCGATAGTTGAACAAGCGAAAGGGCCATCCCACAAAGGATGGCCCTTGATCAGATATGTCTCGCCAAAAGAATGACTATTCTAAAAAGGGAAATCATAGTAAATGGAAATCCTCAGACAAAAAGGTTGCTTTCACAAATTCAAGTACGTAAAGGAGAGCTTTAAATGGGACGTTTGACAGGAAAAGTAGCTATTATTACAGGTGGCGCACGCGGTATGGGAGCTTCTCATGTCCGTATATTTGTCAACGAAGGTGCTCGAGTGGTATTCACCGATTTGAATGAAGAAGGCGGACAAGCCCTGGCAGCCGAATTGGGGGGGAATGTGAAGTTTGTGAAACAGGATGTATCCAAGGCTGCTGACTGGGAAAACGTAGTGGCAGAAGCAGAAAAGACATTTGGGAATATCAATGTTCTAGTGAACAATGCAGGCATTAGCATGAATAAATCCTTATTTGAAATTTCGGAAGCAGATTATCGAAAAATTATCGATATTAATCAAGTTTCTGTATTCCTTGGCATAAAGGCGGTTGTTTCTTCCATGCAAAAGGCGGGAAATGGATCGATTGTGAATATTTCATCGATAAACGGGTTAGTCGGCGGGGCAATCGGGTATACGGATACGAAATTTGCGGTTCGAGGGATTACCAAAGCCGCAGCGCTTCAACTAGCATCGCTCGGGGTCCGAGTAAATTCAGTGCATCCGGGCGTCATTGAAACACCAATGGTTACGCAAGGAGACGCAGTTGGAGTAATCGAAGAATTTGCAAAACATATCCCGCTCCGACGGATGGCTCGCTCTGAAGAAGTATCCAACCTTGTCGTCTATCTAGCTTCAGATGAATCCAGTTATTCCACAGGCGCTGAGTTTGTGATCGACGGCGGATTAACGGCAATGTAGGTCGAAACGGGGATAGATTTTGTCATTAAAACAATGAAGGGGCTGGCCGTGGCCAGCTCCTTCATTCACGAAAGCCATCGTAAATAATAGGGATCGCAGGGCTTCTAAGGGAGGCTCTTTTTGTTATGGCAGGGAATATGCTGGAAAATGTCGAAAGTGAGGGTACAGCTTATTTGCTTGCAAATGACAATAAGGAGCGAGGACATGAAATTCCAAAGCCTTTTCATCACCCTGTTAGCCGCTATGCTTGTTTCGGCGACAGCGCATCCTGATTCGGTGTCTGCCGAACGGGCAGATGTTTACGTCTACGTTGACGGTGACGGGCTTGATGTTGACCCGGGCGCGTATTCTGAGAACGGGAGAACGATGGTTCCGATGCGTGCGATCTTCGAGGCACTGCATGCACAGGTGCAATGGGATGCCCCAACGAAGACCGTCATCGGCAAGACTGCTGACAAGACGGTGGAGCTGCAATTGGATAGCAAGACAGCGACGGTGAACGGCAAGAGCGTTACGCTCGATGCACCTGCCCAGCAGGTGGACGGTCGGGTCATGGTGCCGCTGCGGTTCGTATCCGAGTCGCTTGGCTATCAGGTGTATTTCAACGATAAGGGAGGATACTTCGGGGATCGATCGCAGGTGAACATCTTTACGAATCCTCAGGTTACGCTGACATATAGGGACTTCGATATGAATTTGAATGCGGATGACTATGGGTACAGCTATTATTTCACGCCTTCGGTGAGATATCTATTTACAGACGGGTCCCGCATTCATATCCTTCATGCCGATCAGCCGGGCGGAACGCGCCCGCGGTCATTGAGTCCCGACGGACCAGCGGGTGTTACGATCTATCATTTCGACACGCAGTTGAACCCGCTCGGCAAGACCGATATTACAGGTGAACTGCCGGTCTTTGGCGGGTTCCATCAGTCGGAGGACGGATTTTATTATATTGCGTATGGCAAGCATAACCTCCAAGAATTGGAGGGCCAAGTCGTCTATAGCATTGTAAAGTATGATGCAGAGTGGAAAAAGGTCGGCCAAGCAGATATTCGCGACGTGTATACGGCGATACCGTACGACGGCAGCAATGTGACGATGGAAAGCCGTGACGGCAAGCTCGTCGTGCACTCTGCGCGGACACGTTACACGTCAGAGGACGGAAAGCGGCACCAGTCCAACATTACGTTCCAGATCCGTACCTCAGATATGGAAGTACTTGATAAAGGCGGCCATTGGCCGAAAAACCATGTCAGCCATTCGTTCGCTACTTACGTCCGATTCGATGGCAGCCGGATCGTCTATGCCGACCACGGTGACGCTTATCCGCGCTCGATCGTGCTGCAGACAGAAGACTACGGCGGAATGACAAATGAGCGTGATATTATTACGTTCCCGGGGGAAATCGGAGAAAACCATACCGGTGCGATGCTCGGTGGCCTGGAAGTGTCGGATACGCATTATTTGCTGGTTGGTTCGAGTATTGTACCGAAGCTAAGTTATGTGGCTGGCTACAGTGCGAATCTCTTCGTCGCCGCCTTGCCAAAGCAAGGGGTCGCGCAGGGTGAAGTGAAGCTGAACTGGCTCACTGATCTTAAGGGGGCCTCGAGTACTAGTATGAACCCGACGGTGGACGAGTCGCATCTGGTGCCGTTGTCCGGCGGAAGGTATGCCGTGATCTGGAGCCAGACCGGAGATGATGCGATAGGTACCTATTACGCGATCGTGGACGGAACAGGAGCAACGGTGAAAGCGCCAGTGAGGCTGGGTGGTGTGCCGGCTCCAGGGAACGTCGAGCCGCTAGTGCTCGGTGACCAGCTGATCTGGTATGGTTTAGACGGAAGCAAGACGGCTTTCTACACGATTGATCTGTCGAAATGAGCACATATGAGGGACGTCCAAGCGGACGTCCCTTTGCGATAGTGTTACGCTGCCCAACCAGCATCGAAGATGCTCGGTATCCCTAGAGAGTCGGCTGATTAAGCGATTCGTTAGCGAGACTTTGTCGACAGTCTGAAGGGGGCTGAGGTGCCCCTTCTATCACATAATCAACACATACCCGAAACCGCTGCGCAAACGTCCGCCATGCTGTACGAATTTCAAAATGCGGGACTGGAAATCATTCTGGGGAACAAGCTGTTCCAACGGACATCTCTTTGTATAAAATATGAAGTCGAATAGGCAGCTTTCATTTTCCTCCTTAAGCATGATGGTGAACAGCTTCTGGAAAGCCAGAATATTCGAGCTTGGCGGCAAGAAATTTTCTAATTGCGTATCCAGTAACCAAGTGTGTAGGATAAAAGCCTTCAAATTCAATTCGGGGAAGTGCTTCCGGAAAAATATCCTGGCCTCTTCAAAAGACTCCTGCACAGCTGTCATAGATAATTTCCCGTCTTTCGGAATATGAACAGACAATACATCGTCACCCGCTTGCACGGCTAGCCGCCACTGGCTGCGGTCAAGACCTATTTCCTTAGGAGACAACCGCCCTTCCGCATCAAATCCATACCCTCTAATGAAAGACTCATCCTCTGTTAAGCGGGGATGGAAAGCTTCTGCAGCAGTCACCCAGCTCTTCGCATCAAACGTTCCCTCTGAATGATAGAGAACGCTATCCTGTCCCTCGGGATGACGGTAGATCCGGGTTCCTCTAGGGTACGATGCGATTTCAAATTGGAGCCGTCCCAATCGGAAGAGATGACCCAGCATATGGGGCTGCATCCACCACATCTTTTCGTTGGAGAGGCCGTAGAACCCACACGAGTCATACCTGTCTCTCGTGCATTCTAAGAAGGTGCTTATGGCCGCGGAGAAGTGCGTGGGCGATAATTGTTTGTTGCTCAGCGCCGCGTCCAGTTTATCCGTATGGGCGATAATGACAAGGGAGCGAAATACGCCTGGATATACAGCCTCCACGGTATCTGGTACCGGCCATTCACTATAGTGCTCCTCGGCACAATCATTCACCGTGAACAAGACGGTATACCATAGATGCCATAATGCTTGTAGTTCAGGATGACCTTGGATCCAAGAACTGCAAGCGACCATTTGTTCAAGCTGTTGGTCTGGAAAGTGGAAAACCTCGTCATATCTGACCAGCACATCTTTGGTCGGCAGCATCCCTTTGTCCAACGTGCTCGCAGCCAGCTCGAAATTTCTCTGCCAAGAGGCTGGAGGATTTGCAATGCGAAGTGTCTGTAAGAGTTCCGTATCGTTCATGGTAAGCCCCCCTTGTTGTCTCACATTCTTCATAAGTATTATAGAGCTCCGGGGAAACTTCCATCTACAAAAGAATAATGCACTTGAATAGAAAATGGTATAGAATCAAGTAACCTTTTGCAACGATACTGGCACTTAGTATATAGAATCTGAGTACAGAGGAGGTGCAAGAGATGCGGGAGTGGATCGAAGGAGCTAGGCTTGGCGATCAAATCGCTTGGAAGCGGATTGTGAAACATTACAGCGGAATGGCATTTTCCGTGGCATATGGAAAGTTGGGCGATTGGGAACAAGCGGAGGATGCGGTTCAAGAAGCGTTCACGGAAGCATTCGCCAATCTCGCTAAATTGCAAGAGGCAGATGCGTTCCCGGGATGGTTCAAGACCATTGTCGAACGTCAATGCCATCGGCTTCTTCGCCGGAAAAAACTTTCCACGACGCATTGGGATGAAGTGGTTGTAACGGACGTAGCGAATTTCAGTGTGGAGTCCATCGCGGAAAGAAAGGAATGGCAGGAAAGGCTTCATCAATCTGTCGACGGTCTGTCCAGCCATTTAAAACTGGTCGTCCAATTATTTTATTTTCATGGGTATTCGATAAGAGAAATATCAAATTACCTGAATGTCCCCCCCTCCGTACTAAAAAAACGGTTGTTCGATGCCCGCAGTAAGCTGAGGACGTCGCTGCTTGTCACTGACTTTGTATCCATGTTCAACGATCTTTACGAAGGGGGAGTATCGATGCTCCATATAGTAAACGGTGATAGTGTCGGCGATAAGTTAAGGAAGGGGAATATTCGCGGAGATATTCTGGTCTGGAGAGAAATCTATCCGGTAGGCCCGGTATTCGTAGATATGGGCGAGCCCCGTCAGAGGTCAACCAGAGTGGAATATTTGGAGAGAACGCTGGGCATCCCGGCAGGCGACTATGAGACAAACTGTAAGTCACAAGAACAGATTCTGCAGAACTTCCACAAATACGATGAGATCGTGCTATGGTTTGAGCATGATTTGTTTGACCAACTCATGCTAAGCTATTTGCTGCAGTGGTTTTCAAAGCGGACCCTAGGGCATTCAAGACTAAATTTGCTGTGTATCGGCAATTACCCGGGTATTGATCTCTTTCGAGGCTTGGGCCAGCTTACAACCAAGCAGTTGGAAACATTGTCAGGTACTTGGCTGAGTATCGGACAGAAGGAACTTGAGACGGGCAGCAGAATCTGGGAGGCATATGCTTCCCCGGATATAGAAAGGCATGTTGAAATTTTGCGCGAAGATACATCGGCACTGCCCTTCGCTCACGCGGCGCTTGAACTGCATGTATCCCGCCTGCCTTCCGCAAAGAATGGACTGGGAATCGTAGAGCAAACAACTTTGGAGTTGGTCCGGCATGGGGTGAATACCCCGCGCGAGCTGTTTAAGGAAATCGGGAACCGCTTGAGCGGGCTAGGAATGGGTGATTTGGAATATTGGTATCGACTACGGATGATGTCGGAGCGACCGAATGCACTATTAGAGCTACGGGGGCATGATACTTTTCCTGATTATCGAAAGCAAGCTACCTCATCCTTTGGAAATTGCGTTGTCGCATTAACAGAAGTAGGGATGGATGTAGCAGTTGGAGTCAAAGACTGGGTGAAAGTGAAGGGGATGGACGAGTGGTATGGCGGCCTGCGGCTGCATGGCGATTTAACATGGCGCTGGGACACGGAGAGAAAGCAATTGGTATATAAGGAATGAGGGAATAGCTAATCCGGATTCAGCGCCATAATAGGGGCCAAAATGCAAGAAGACGTACGACAGGTCACTGTCATGCGTCTTCTTTTATTGCATTGGGAGGTCGGTGAATCGCTCCCCACTCACATAATCCTTCTAGAATAGGGAGTAAGGTCTTCGCCTTTACCGTAAGCCGGTACTCAACCTTTGGCGGGATTTGGGGATATTCTCTCCGTTCCACCATCCCATCCTGCTCCAGCTCCTTAAGCTGTGAACTCAGTGTTTTATACGTAATTGCCCCGATTTGTCGCTTCAGATCGTTAAATCGAACCGGCTCGTTCTCCGCCAGGAGGTAAATAATGACCATCTTCCACTTCCCGCCAATGACGGAGAGCGTATATCCGAAGGGGGTATCTTGAAGATGCTTCACTTTGCCTCGATATTCGGCCATACCCATGATATCACTATCCTTTTCGGTAGTACCTGTCAATAAAGTGCGTACTATTTATTGGACCGCCATCATCTTATACTAACCATACCATGCTCGAAAGGAGAATGAAAATGAAGATAGCCAAGACATTTAATCACGGTGTTGCGTGGGAGGAAGGGAGCGGCATATCCCAAGGGTATTCGATTAACGGCACGATCTATGTCTCGGGTCAATTCTCCCACGATATGCAGAGCGCGTTCGTCGGAGCGGGAGATATCGAAGCGCAGACCAGGCAGACGCTTGAAAATTTAGACCGCGTATTGGCGGGGTTCGGCGTCACAAAGGCAGACCTGGCTTATGTAGAGATTTATCTGACAGACGTGAAGGGGGATTTCGAGCCTTGTATTCGGCTGTTTAATGAATATATGGGGCAGCACCGTCCCGCCGGCAGTCTTATTGGCGTGGCAGAGCTAGCGTTCCCTGAACAATTGATTGAAATTAGCGCGATCGCGCATGCTGACCAATAAACGCGGTCATCCCTTCGCACCGTAATGATTGACGCTGAAGCTGAACAATACCTTGACCATGAAGAGCAAGCTAATGATGAGCATATAAGGCTCAACCGAAGCCAGCATTGGGAGCCATCCGATTCCGAGCGATAGAAGCAGCCCTCCTATGAACAGCTGGTTGGATCCTCGGATTGCGTTCACGATTGCGGCGCCGGTCACGGTATACAGCCACACGGCGAACGATGGCCAGAGACCGGTTCCCAGGAGGAGCGCAACAAGAAGAATATGTACATGGACCGAGATGAAAATCCATCGCTTGCCGCCGCGCGTCGCATAGTAATTGCTTGTGGAAGCTGTAAAGTTGGCCAAGCATCCAGCGATAATATCAAAGATGAGGATAAAGGCAAGTATGCCTCGCCACAACGGAATACCCTGGTACATGACGGGAAATTGAAGGGAAAGAGCCGTTGCCAGCCCGCCGCCGAACATCAGAATGATAACGATCGTGAGTATGCTTTGTTTCTCGCCGAAAACCTCGTGCAGGAATGCGGGGATTTGCCGTTGATTCATGTTTATCCACTCCTAGACATAGAAGATTTGTAGTAAATACAGAAATATACTACATAATTATAGCTATTCGTGTCATCCTTGGCAAATGTTTTGTAGTTAACTAGTTAAATAACTACAAAATCTTCGGCGCAAGACGATATAAGTCCACTGGCGACAATAGAATGGATTCGTAAGGAGCAGACTGCCGAGGGGCGGAAAGCTCCTTTTGCTATTTTTCCACCGATAGTCCCGACACGCTGCCTATTGATCCTCATCCACGTTGTATACTAAGATAATGGAATAATCTAGAAGGGGGTTCAACATGTCTGATCATGATGAGCTTGCGGAACGACGTCGGAAAAATTTGAAACTCATCCAATTCAATTCGGATGGTCAAACGCTTGCGGAGTCCGAGAAGCCGAAGGAAACCTTCGAAGATGTAGGCGGACTGGGAGACGTGAAGAAAAAAATTAGGATGAGCTTCATTCTCCCGTTGAAGCAGCCCGAAGTATTCGCCGCATACGGGAAAGAAGCCGGCGGCAGTCTGCTGTTATACGGTCCGCCTGGATGCGGAAAAACGTTCTTGGCACGGGCGGTAGCGGGGGAGATCGATGCGAACTTCATGCACATCGAACTCCAGGCGATCCTCTCGATGTATGTGGGGCAGAGCGAGCACAACCTCCACGATATTTTTGAGAAGGCTCGCGAGAATAAACCATGCGTAATCTTCATCGATGAGCTCGACGCAATGGGCGGAAGCCGTCATCAGATGCGGCAGCATCACGATCGCATGCTCGTCAATCAGTTGCTGCTTGAACTGGACGGACTTCAAGCGAAGAATGATAACGTGTTCGTCATCGGAGCTACGAATACGCCGTGGTATCTGGATTCGGCGCTTCGACGTCCGGGGCGATTCAACCATCTGATTTTCGTCCCGCCGCCAGAAGAAGCGGAACGGGAAACGATTCTTCGCCTGAAGCTGGCAGGGAAGCCGTCGGATGCCATGAATCTGTCTAAAATTGCGGCGGAATCCAAGCATTTTTCGGGTGCAGATCTAGAGCAGGTCGTGAAGGATGCCGTAGAGTTCGCGATGGAGCGTACGTTCGAGAGTGGCGATATCCAGCCGATCACGCAGGAAGATCTGAGGCAGTCGTTGAAGGCGCGGAAGGCGTCTACGCTGGATTGGTTCGCTACGGCGAAAAATTACGCCACCTTCAGCGATGTGAATCGAGATTATCAAATCGTGCTGGATTATATGAAGCGTAACGGCATCAAGTAGGACGACGGAAGGGGCTTGAGCGTTGGAGAAGGCGTGGGATGCAGGTTATGCCATGGTGCAGCAGCTTGTGCAGATGAAACGATATAAAGAAGCTTTAGCGGAAGCGGAAAAGCTGCTTCAGCATAGCCCCGAGGAACCGAATACTTACTCAACGATTGGGTGGATATATTCGTTGCTCAACGAATATGACAAGGCGCTGCACTGGTCTAGTGAAGCGCTCGGACGAGACCCGGACAATCCATTGGCATGGTATGTGCGAGTGGGGGTCTACTATGAGACAGATCAAGAAGCGGCGTTCGAGAAGTCGTTAATCGAGGCGTTAAGAGTTGATCCATACGAGGATCATTATTATTTCTTGAAAGCGTCGAGGCTCAATAAACAGGGAAAGTACAAGGAAGCAAGCGAACAAATTTTGCACGCCTTGGAGCTCGACCCCGAGTCGCCGCGTAATTTAGCGCTGCACGGCTATACGGAGGCCTTACTCGGCAACGATGCAGCATCTAGCAGAGCAGAACGGGAGGCGCTTCAGCGTGATGCCGAAGAACCGACGGTCTTCATGCTCCTGGCATGGGCGGCGGCCAAGCGCGGGGAGTACGATCTCGCAGAGAAGTACATGTCGAATGCCGTTCGGCTGAATCCGGAAGAGAAACAAATTCGCGACGAGTATCTGGAAGCGCTTCAACGGGGCAATAAGATCTATCGCATATTTCTGTGGCCGGCCAAGGCCGTACGCAGGCTAAAGCCTTGGCAGATCCTGCTGGCATGGATCGCGGCATGGATGTTGTTCAAACCGCTTATTATCTTATTTATCATTCTGTACATCCTGACTCATTGGATCAGCAAGGGCATCGTTCACGTCCGCGTATTTGGCTGGAGACGGAGATGAGTCATTCTCTACGAAGAGCTTAATTCGAAAGCAGACGACATATGCTGATGCGAGTCGCTAACGGGGGGCCATCCATAAGGATGGCCCTAAACGCAATAGACGCGGCACAAGCGACAATTTTCCAGATTACATTAGACGGACAGTTCATGCCAAATCTAAGGTATACTTAAAGCATGATAAGCGTATTTCAAGAGAGGTCTTAGCGATGACTAACAATTTTTGGCATAACTTGCCGCGACCCTTTTTTATACTGGCGCCCATGGAGGATGTGACGGATGTCGTCTTTCGTCATGTCGTATCTGCCGCCGGCAAACCGGATGTGTTCTTTACGGAGTTTGCGAATACAGAAAGCTATTGTCATCCGCAGGGGCACCACAGTGTGCGCGGGCGCTTGACGTATACCGAGGATGAACAGCCTATTGTAGCGCATATCTGGGGGGACAAGCCGGAGTATTTTCGTGAAATGAGCATCGGTATGGTACGAGAAGGCTTTAAGGGCATCGATATTAATATGGGCTGCCCTGTAGCGAATGTAGCGGAGAATGGGAAGGGAAGCGGTCTGATCTGCCGGCCTGATACTGCAGCGGATCTCATCCAGGCCGCAAAAGCCGGGGGACTGCCCGTCAGCGTAAAAACAAGGCTTGGTTTCAGCGGTCTCGACGAATGGCGCGGCTGGTTAACCCATATTTTGAAGCAGGATATCGTGAATCTGTCCATTCATCTGCGAACAAGAGAGGAAATGAGCAAAGTACCTGCACATTGGGAGCTTATTCCGGAGATTAAGCAGCTTCGCGATGAGGTGGCGCCTAATACCCTCTTGACCATTAACGGGGATATCCCGGACCGCCGGACTGGCCTCGAGCTTGCCGAACGATACGGCGTGGACGGGATCATGATTGGGCGGGGGATTTTTCATAATCCGTTCGCCTTTGAGAAGGAGCCTAAGGAACACAGCAGCGAAGAGCTGCTACATTTGCTTCGAATGCATTTGGATCTCCACGATCATTATGCAGCGATCGAACCGCGTTCGTTCAGCGCTCTTACCCGATTCTTTAAAATATATGTCCGTGGATTTCGAGGAGCCAGTGAATTAAGAAACAGCTTAATGAATACGAAATCGACAAGCGAAGTGCGTGCTTTGCTCGAAGCGGACCGCATCGCGGAACGTTGAGTACCGCTTCTTGATCCTGTAGTGCCTGTTGACGATACCTGCGTAGAGTAGTATTATCTTTCCAATTTAGTTACCTGCATGGGAGGAACGTTGGTGTCTGCTATTCAAGCAATTATACTTGACTTGGACGGAACCTTGCTCGCTAGCGATAAGTCGATCTCTGCCAGGAATTATGAGGCCGTTAAGAGATGTTACGATTCCGGAATTCATATTATTGTAGCCACAGCTCGGCCGCCTAGAGCGGCTAATCAATTCGTAGAGAGCCTTCCCTTTGTAGACTACTTCGTTTATTACAATGGGGCACTCGTAACGTGCAAATCTAAGCAGACCCAGCGGCACATTAGTATCCCGAGTGAGAATAGCCGGCAGATTATCGACTTTCTCGAGTCGAATGCCCCCAATTCGTTACGATTATTCGAGGTTAATGATTCATGGTACGGGTGTACGCCAATCCCCGACGCGCTCCGAGGGCAATTCGGACTCCGCCCGAATGACCCGCAGCCCCAGGTTATGGATAATGAATCTATTCGTTCGCTGTCCCCCACCAAGATATTGATCCAAGGTTATGACGCATGGCGAGAAATAGTCGATCACTTCGGCGACCATGTAAACGTAATCGCAACCGATGGAGGGGGCTTGATTCAAATCATGCATCAATCGGCATCCAAGGAAGAGGGCGTACAATGGGTGCTTCAGGATCTCGGTGTGCATTCGGAAAATGTGATGGTCTTCGGGGATGATTATAACGATTTGGGTCTATTCCATAGTTGCGGAATTCCGGTTGCAATGGGGAACGCGATCATGGAATTAAAGAATTGCGCAGCACATATTACCGAATCGAATGATAATGACGGCGTTGCTGCTGCCATTGAGCGGCTAATCAGGGAGGGCGGGAGGCAGAAGCTTGGGGACATCCGAGGCGGACAGAGAGCGCCTTCAACAAACGGTCATGAACAGCATGGTTCCGATCGAAGGCGGGACGGTTGAATTGCGCGATTATAGGAATACGAATAAATGGATTAGCTCTAATTACAAGCTGGCGGACCCTGGCAGGGGAACGGATCGAGAGGTTACGACATGGACGGAAACGATTGAGCCTTGCTATGTCATGAAATATCCGGTAACAAGGCGATTATACCATGCTGTCATGGAGGGGGAAGCGTTCCTCGAGGCTAGCGCCAATAACTTGCCCGTGACGGAAGTATCGTGGCTGGACGCGGTAGCCTTCTGCAATCGATTGTCCAGCATGCTCAATAGGGAGGAATGCTACACGATCGCGAATGAGAGCGCGAATACGGCATATAACCGCCAAGCGAACGGATTCCGGCTGCTGACCGATGCCGAATGGCAGTATGCGTGCAAAGCGAGAACCAGGGGGTACCGGTACGACAGCATCGAGAAAATTGCATGGTATGGTGACAATGCCAACGGGTCGCCCCAAGAAGTGGGGAGACTGCATCCCAATCCATGGGGGCTATATGATATGATCGGGAATGTGTGGGAATGGTGCTGGGATCTCTACGATACGGAACGGTATGGGAACTACAGAATCTTCCGGGGCGGCAGCTGGGCGGAAGTCCACAACAACTGCGGCGCTACGGTTCGAAGGAAGAGCATGCCCGATTACAAAATAGATGACCTTGGTTTTCGAATCGCTTGCGGGATGTCGTGACGTCTAGCGTCATATCCCGAACATTCGATTCAAGATCGACGATGTTTCGGAATTCATCGCCTATAGGAGAGTGTCGAATGCAAATCTATTGGCTTAAGATCAAGAAAATTATTGAGGAAACCCCCGAAGTAAGAACGTACTTGCTCGACTGTCCGCAAGATTATACATGGGAAGAAGGCGCTCACACGCACTTTGCATTGGAGGGCTTCAATGCCGGGGATAAGCCGAATCGCAGCCTGATTCGTCATATGTCAATCTCCACGCTGCCGCATGAGGAAGCGATCGGCATCACCACGCGGATCAGGGAACAGTGCTCGGAGTTCAAGTCCATCTTGAAGAGCCTGCAAGCAGGCGATGAAGTTGCCATATTCAAGACGCATTCCAATGTACCGCTGAAGAGAGTAGGGAGAAATGTGTACCTGCTGTCATCGGGCGTCGGCCTCGCCACTTTCAGACCGATTGTGCTGGATTATTTGAGACAAACGGACAATGTCAGCCGCATGCATGCTTTAAACATCGATTCATCGAAGCATTGCTTGTTTGCCGATATTTTCAAAGCTGCCCCTGAGAAGAACCTTACGGCACAGTATGTAGATAATCGGAGTGAATACTACGAGGAAGTAAAGAAGCTTGCCGCAGACAAGGATGGTCTCTTCTATGTCGTCGGCAGCGATGAATTCCTCTTGCAGAATATCAAAGTTCTGCGTGAACACGGAATCCAGGCGGAACAGATTATACTCGATAAACATGAAACGCAATTGTCTGAGTTCTTGCCAATAAGCTAGCAAAGCGCGAGAGACTCCGCTGCTGCTGAATGGAGGTGCTGATGAGCGGGATCGCAAGGACGCCTAAGCCCCCGTATTACGCCGTTATTTTCACATCTGAGAGGACGGAAGGGGACGACGGTTATGCAGACATGGCGGAAGAGATGGAGAGGCTGGCGCGTTCGCAGCCTGGATTCTTGGGAGTGGAAAGTGCCCGAGACGGCCTAGGGATAACGGTATCCTATTGGGAGTCTCTCGAGGCAATCAAGAATTGGAAGCAGAACGAACGGCATCTGGTTGCCCAGAGGCGGGGGAAGTCCGATTGGTACCTCCGTTACAAGACAAGGGTGAGTAGGGTCGAACGGGACTATGAATTTGGGAAGGGCGACTAGGCGAAGCGGAATAAAGGTGACTCCTGTAGGTACAGGGGTCGCCTTTTTTGTTCGTAAAGATAATTGCGGAGGGTATCAATGAATGATCATATTCACGTTATGTGTATGTTAGATAAGTTACTATTGCACAACAAAGAATCCATATTATTAAGTGGAATCCACAAAGACAAAATAAATATTGTGTAATATACTCTTACATATAGAAGGTGGGCGAACAAATTTCAGACCTGGTGGTGAATATATGACACGGATATCACACAAGCCTGTACCATTCATCCAGGTATCTGCTCTTACCAAGCGATTCGGCACATTCACGGCGCTCGACCAAGTCGATTTTACGGTGAGCGGCTCGGAAGTGCATGCGGTGCTGGGAGAGAACGGTGCGGGCAAGAGTACGCTGATGAAGGTGCTGTATGGCATCTACGCCGCGGATGAAGGAACGGTCGCGCTTCACGGGCGGCAGGTGCAATCGTATTCGCCGGCTATGGCGAAGCAGGCTGGAATCGGGATGGTGTTCCAGGATTTTCGCCTTATACCGGCATTGACGGTATGGGAGAACATTGCGCTCTCGATTCCGAAGGAAGGCTTCTGGCTCCATCGCAAGCGGTTGGTGGCGCGAATCAGGGAAATCTCAAATCGTTACGGCCTCGGCGTGAAGCCGGAAGCGTTCGTCTGGGAGCTGGATCTAGGGGAGCGGCAGCGGGTCGAGATTATTAAGGCGCTGATGCTCAAGGACGCGAAGGTTATTATTCTGGATGAGCCGACCAGCGTGCTGTCGCCGCAGGAGGTTACGGCATTCCTGGCCATGGTCGATCGGCTGCGCCGAGACGGCTACGGAATCGTGCTCATCACGCACAAGATCAAGGAGGTGCTGGCCTGCGCGGATCGGGTGACGGTACTCAGGCACGGTAAGGTGTGCTACACCGAGCAGGAGAGCAGCAAGCTGGAGCAGACGCAGCTCGTATCCGCGATGATGGGCGGCGAGCAGGTGCCGATCATCGCGCCGAAGGCGCCGGCGGCGTATGATACGGATCCGATTCTGAGTCTCCGGCAATTGGCGGTCGTGGACGACCATGGGCGCCGCATCATCTCGCCGACGACGTTGGATTGCTACCCTGGCGAAATTATCGGCATTGCCGGTATCTCCGGCAATGGGCAGCGCGAACTGGCCGAAACCTTATACGGCCAACGTACGCCCTTCGGCGGGGAGATCCTCATGAACGGCGAGCGGGCGGCCGCGAGCGGAACGCAAGGCATGTTAGGGCATGGCGCGGCCTATTGCCCGGAGGACCCGGTCGCCGATTCGATCGTGCCGGGCATGACCGTTCTGGAACATATGGTGCTTGCCGGCCTCCCGATGGTTCCGAAGTACGGAGACATCGACTGGCGGCAAGTAGAGGCCTTAATGAAGCAGGTCGAAGCGGTCAATACGCTTCGCGTGGCAGATCCTCAGCGAATCGCAGGCAGCTTGTCCGGCGGTAACATTCAGCGGATGATTCTCGCGCGTGCGCTTAGCCGCGACCCGCGTATCATGATCGTCTCCTATCCGACGAGAGGGTTGGACATCGCGACGGCCAAGGCGACGCATCAACTGCTGTTGAAAGCGCGGGAGCGGGGCACATTGATCATCCTTATCTCGGAGGAATTGACGGAATTGTTCGAACTGTCGGATCGGTTGATCGTCTTGTCGCAGAACAAGGTGCATGGGCCGATCGAGACAGCGCACACGGACATGTATGAGATCGGCAAGCTGATGACCAAAGGGGGCGAAGCGATTGCAGCGCATTCTACAGGCAAGCTTGCGATGGAGATCGGTTGAAACGCCGCCGTTCCTTTCTTGGATTCTCGTTATATTAGGGCCGTTAGTCGCCTATACGTGCTTCTTGGCCACGCAGGACGTGAACCCGCTGGCCATCTACAAGGAAATGCTACGCAGCTCGTTCGGCGATGCCTACGGAATCGGCGAAGTCATGATCCGGACGGCGCCGTTCATCCTGACCGGACTCGCGACCGTCATTCCGGCACGCGCCGGAATGGTCAATGTCGGCGGCGAGGGGCAGTTGTTCATCGGCGCGCTTACAGCGACAGCCGCCGGCGTGTACCTGCTGCCGAGCTTCCCCGGCTTCATCGGGATTCCGCTTCTCATTGTTGCCGGAGCGGCAGGGGGCGCGCTGTGGGGATTGCTCCCGGGAGCGTTCAAAGTGTTCTACCGCATGAACGAGACGATTACGACGCTCTTGCTCAACTATGTAGCGGCATTCACGGTGGCATTCTTCGTGAACGGCGTGATGAAGGATCCGGCTTCGTTCAACTGGCCGTTCTCCGCGCCGCTTGCCGATCAACTCAGACTGCCGACAATCGGCAGCGCGCGGCTGAATCTCGGCATCTTCATCGCGGCAGCGATCGCGATCGGCGTCTGGTTCGTGTTGTATCGGACCCGTGCGGGATTCCGCACGAAGGTCGTGGGCGGCAATGCGAAGGCGGCCGTTCAAGCCGGCATATCGGTGTCCAAGGTGCAGCTAATCGCGCTGATCGCGGCGGGCGCGATAGCGGGGGTTGCGGGCGCGATCGAGATCGCCGGCGTAGAGGGCAATCTTCGCCCCACGACTGGCGCGAATTACGGGTATCTGGGCTTCCTCGCCGCATGGATGGCTTGGAATCGGCCGCTCTGGCTGCTGCTGACTTCCCTGCTGCTCGGCGTGCTGAACGTTGCGGGAATCTCGCTTGAGATCACGAGCGGACTCGCATCCTCGGCGATTAATATTCTCATTGCCTTCATATTGCTAGCGGTATTGTCGGCCGGAAGGAGGGAGCGGACATGATCGTCGAAGTGTTGTCCGGCGCAGTGCGCGCCGGAACGTCCGTCCTCTATGCATCTGCGGGCGAATTAATCAGTCAACGGGCCGGCGTCATCAACCTCGGCACCGAAGGGTCCATGCTTGCCGGAGCATTCGCGGCATTCGCCGTCACGGCGGATACGGGCAGCCCGCTGCTCGGCATCATGGCCGGCGGGATGGCCGGTTGTCTCATGGCGCTCGTCCATGCGATTCTGGTCATCTTCCGTAAGGCGAATCAGCTGGCATCCGGTCTGGCCGTGATCTTCCTGGCTCAGGGAGTGACCGCGTTCTTCGGTCAATCCTATGTGAATAAGCAGGCAAAGTCGCTGCCCGTCATCGATATTCCGGTTCTCAGCGACATTCCTTGGATCGGCACGATTCTGTTCAAGCATGACGTGTTGACGTACTGTTCTTACCTGCTCGTATTCTTGCTATGGCTGCTTCTCTTCCATTCCCGGTTCGGACTGCTGCTGCGTTCCGCCGGCGAACGTGACGACGTCGTCCACGCCAGCGGCTACAATCCGAATCGGATTCGCTTCTGCGCGGTCTTGGCGGGAGGCTTCCTGGCAGGGGTCGGCGGTGCGCAGCTGTCGGTGGCGTTCACGCATATCTGGGTCGAGAATATGACCCAAGGGCGCGGCTTCATCGCCGTCGCGCTGGTCATCTTCGCATCATGGTTCCCTGGCAGAGTGATGGTAGGCGCGTACTTGTTCGGCGGTGCCCAGGCGCTGCAGCTGAGTCTGCAGGCCAGAGGCGTAGACATCTCGCCGTATCTGCTGTTCATGCTGCCATACGTGTTGACGCTGGTCGTGCTGTTCCTCGTCGAGAGGAAGAAATTCAGCTGGACCCCGCAGGCGCTGCAGCAAGTGTTCGAGGGAGGCAAAGGGCGCTGAAGCTGAGGCGGAGGCGGGCCCGTTGAACCTTATATAGAAACGCATAACGAGGGTGGAGGGAAATCGATGAAGACATTCAAGGGATGGAAGAAAGGTCTGCTCGGCAGTATGGCGACGGTCTTGCTGCTTAGCCTGCTCGCGGCTTGCGGCACACCGAGCAACAAGAACGCGGATAACGGCAATGCGAACGGCGGCGGGAGCGAATCGGCGGCGTCCGGGGGAGATGTTCCGGGCACAGGCGGCAGCGCGATTGGCTTCATCTTCATCGGGACGAAGGATGACTACGGGTATAACCAAGCGGCATACCTGGGAAGCGAGGCCGTGGAAGCGGCATTCCCGGATCTGAAGGTGCTCCGCAAGGAGAACGTGCCGGAAGACGCCAACGCGGAACGGGTGATGGAGGAGATGATCCGCCAAGGCGCGAAAATCATTTTCCCAACCTCTTACGGTCACCTCGACCCGGCGATTAACGTGGCAAACCGGCATAAGGACGTTATTTTCCTCCATCAGGGCGGACTGAAGACGACAGAGAATGTAGGCACTTATATGGGCAATATCTGGGAGACGGTCTACTTGTCCGGCGTTGCGGCTGGGCATATGACGAAGTCGGGCAAGCTCGGCTATATCGCGGCGATTCCGATTCCGCAGGTGCTGCTGAACATCAATGCATTCACGCTCGGCGCCCGATCCGTCAACCCGGATGCGACCGTATCGGCGGTGTTCACCGGCAATTGGTGCGATCCGGGCATCCAAGCGCAAGCGGCCAATACGCTGATCGATCAAGGGGCCGACGTGCTCACCCAGCATCAGGACTGCACGAAAACGATTATCGAGACGGCGGAATCCCGCGGCGCGATGTCGGTCGGGTACCATGCGGACGGCTCCGACCTGGCCCCGAACGGCTGGATTACGGCACCGATTTGGGATTGGGGCGATATTTTCGTCAAAATGGCGCAGACGGTAGAGGACGGCAAGTTCACGGGCAGCGATTATGCGGGACGTTACAGGCTCGGCGTGGAGAGCGGCGTGGTGAAGCTGGCGCCGTTCGGCAGCAAGGTGCCGCAAGCGGTGCAGGATGAGGTGAAGGCGCTGCAGGAGCGAATCGTGAGCGGCGAATTCCATCCGTTCGACGGGGACATCAAGGACCAATCCGGCGCGATGAAGTTCACGAAGGGGTCCAAGCCGACCATTGAAGAGCTGGAATCGATCGATTTCTTCGTGGAAGGCGTCGTCGGCAGCATTCCGAAGTGAATCTAGACGAGGCGGGCATTTCGATGCCCGCTTCATCATCCACCCGGCGGGTGAGGAGGCCAAAATAGATGAAGCAATCGGTTACGAAGGTGCGCAGAGATGAAGAAATGACTTGGGAGCTCATGCCAGGGCATCCCGGCTTGTACCATAAGGAGATCATGAACGCGGCGGACGCGGATGAACTGAATGTCCGCATGAGCTCCATTCTGTGGGAGCGCATCGCGGTCGGCGGCGCGGTATTGCCGCATTATCACGATGTGGCAGAGGTGATCTGCATCACGGTAGGCAAGGTGCGCTTGCTGTGCAACGGCGAGTGGAAGTCTTACCAGGCCGGCGATACCTTCCTCGTGCCGGCAGGCGTCGTGCATTCCGTGCGGAACGATGACACGGCGCCGACGGAGCAGATCAGCCTGTTCATCCCGACGCACGGCGCGCCGACGTCCAATCGTTTCTTCGGGACGACGCTGGTCGATGTGCCGCTGGAGGGAGGCGGAGAGGACAATGGCTGAATCCTACGGAATCGAGGCTATGCCCTATGCGTTCGTCGGCGAACGGGCGAGGACTGCTCTCGTGGTCATCGACATGCAAGGCGACTTCTGCACGGAGGGCGGCTTCGGGCATCTGCTCGGCCATGACGTGACGCGCACGCATGCGATCATTCCGAACATTCAGGCGCTGCTCGACCGGTTCCGGGAGCTGAAGCTGCCGATCGTTCATACGCGCGAAGGCCATCTGCCGGATCTGTCGGATCTGCCGGAATCGAAGCTGCGCCGCTCTAAGCTCGGCGGTGCGGGCATCGGCGATCAGGGGCCGCTCGGTCGCATTCTCATTCGAGGCGAGGCCGGGCATGACATTATTCCGGAATGCTGCCCGCTGCCGGGCGAGCCGGTATTCGATAAGCCGGGCAAGGGCGCGTTCTATGAGACGGGACTGGAAGAGCATCTTCGCGCGAACGACATCCAATACCTGATCGTGACCGGCGTTACGACCCATTGCTGCGTGAGCGCGACCGTGAAGGAAGCCAATGACAGAGGGTATGAGTGTCTGGTGCTGAGCGATGCGACAGCGGCCTATACGGACGAGGAGCACGAGTCTGCGCTCCGCATATTGTACGGCAACGGCGCGCTGTTCGGCTGGGTCTCGACGACGGAGGCCCTGCTTGCAAGTCTAAGCGTTCGTTGATCCTGTCTGCATGTCCGAAGTACGGACATCACATAGCGGCGAAGGGGCATATCCCCTTGCGCCGCTATTTCGTTATAATCGATAATGTGATCCGGTGCGGAAAGACGGGCGCTTTCTCGGTATTCAACTGTTAGCGGATGAATAGTTCGTGACTTTCATCGTGAAAGATGATCGTTACATGACCATAAGGGCAGCGTCCATGCGAACAGCTTGCCGAATGCGGCAACGTCATCGCAAATCAAGCTGCCCCGTTAGGCAGGGAAAATTGTTGCTGCGCGCACTGCCTACCCCGTATCTTTTGATTCCTTTTTATCGTTAATAGAGTTGAAAGAGAGATAAAAGGAGAGTGTTGATTAGCTATGGGAAAAATAGTCTCGTTAGTATCCAGTATTTTCATTCCGGTAACCGACGTTGCACGTTCGGAGGAGTGGTATGTTCGAATGTTTGAATTGGAGACGATCGAGAAGACCGATTACAGAGTCGGGCTCGCGTTCCCTAACGCCCAAACATTGATGTTATTGTGGAAAGTGGACAAACCGCAGCCTGTCCAATTCGACACCGGCAAACATGCGATGCCTTATTTTAATTTCACCTCGTACGATATTAACCATTCGTATAGAGAGCTTAAGGCGAAGGGTGCCGAGTTAAGCGAAATTTTCGTAGAGGAAGGACACTCTTTCTTTAAAGCGTTCGACCCGGACGGAAATCCCGTTGACATTGTGGAGGAGACGGGGAATACGCCGTATTTTATTCACAAAGATAATCTAAGGAAGCAACAATAGTGACGCAAGGAGACCGTACGGACGGAGGATATGAGACGTTCGCGGAGATGACGATTCCGCTGCACAGCGATCTAAGACGGTATTGTTTGGCTAAAGCGGGCTCGTCGTGGGATGCGGACGATTTGCTGCAGGAATCGCTAATTAAAGCTTATCGTTGGCATGTCCGGTTTCCGGACAGGGAAATTACGAAGCCGTTCCTGTTTCGTATTGCCGCCAACGCGTGGATAGATATTTGCCGCAATCGCAAATTGCTGCCGCAGGTCGAACAACTTGTGGAGCAAACCGATTCCTATGACGAATGGAGCAAATGGGATGTGCGGGAGGCGCTGGAGTTATTGTCCGATCGGCTTGAACCCAAGCAGGTCGTGTTCATTCTGCTAATGGATGTCTTTCACTTTACTGCGAAGGAAACGGGGCTGTTGTTCGGACAATCCGAGGGTTCGGTCAAGGCAGCGCTGAAGCGGGCGAGGACGAGGTTGAAGACGGCCGTTGAGCGGCATCCCGAGTACTGGGATGACTCCGTGCTTGCTGCTCCGCGCGGCGGGCTTAGCATTGAAGTATTCGAAGCGTTAGTCGATGGCTTCCGCCGGGCAGACCCATTTGCGATATTTCGTTCGTACCAGTCGATGATTGACGAAGGCGCCCTCGTGGATCGGATCGAATTGCGCGGAAATACGCTCTATTTTACGATTATAGACCCCGACGGTAACGTGTTGACGATAAACGAGAAGCTGCCAATGTAAGATGGCTATTACTCGAGATTCGAGAGGTGACTGCAGTTGTTGAATATGTTGCAGCAACAATACGATTGGGTCAGATCCGTCAGGCAGAATTTGTTTGCATTCTTGGAAGAGATGCCTCCCCGGATCTTGCATAACCCGGTTCCTGAGTTTGGGCGCGGAACGATCATCCGAACCCATCTTCATGTGGCTGACGCCTATCGTTGGTGGCTGGGCTCCTTCGCATATAAGAAATTAAATGATCATAAGGAAATTCCCGTGCACGAAACAGCCGATGTGGCGTTCGTCCGCGAGAGGTTTGCAGGTGTGGATGAACAGGTGTATCAGTTCTTGCGCGATTTCGATAATCGCTGGTCTGAACCGATCGAACAAGACGAGAGCTGGCAAGGTTACCCGAAGGCGCCGACGCCATTGCTGCTGATCACGCATACGGAGACACACGAGTTTCATCACAAAGGCCAGATCGTATCGATGGCGAGACATCTGGGATACCCGCCTCCTGCCGATGATCGTTTAGGCGGACTCTTCAGCTAAATCACCGGAATCCAACTAGAGGTGAAGCAATGAACGCGCTAGGATCCATGAGTATTAACGTCATTACATTATTCGTCGAAGATCTGCGTGCCGCAAAGTCCTTTTATCAAGAGATCTTCGGTATTGCCGCCGCGTATGAGGACGAGAGATCCGCTGCATTTGACTTTGCCAACATGAGCCTTTACTTGCTTCAACATGCAGCTGCACGTGCCCCCATTACTCCTGAAGCGATCGCATGGCGAGAGACGGGGCCGCGCATTCAACTCACCTTAATATTAGACGACGTAGACGACTTGGACGCAGCCCGTGCCGATCTAAGTGTACGCGGCGTCAACTTCATCGATGGTCTATTGAATCCATGCGGCGTGCGCACGGTATGTTTCGCCGATCCGAACGGTCATATTTGGGAGCTTGCGCAATGACGAATCGAAATCAAGATGCGAGCAGCAGGGGCAGGAAGGAGGAGGAGGGGGCTTAACCATAATGGAATGTGTTAACCGGTCGCAACTGCTTGCCGATAGGGCGGGCTTGCGGCCTCTTCGGCGTCCGCGCGTCCACGTTCAAGCTGTTGCGAGTTCGAAATCCGATCATGCTGAGTTTGCGGAACGGTGCCGAATGAATCGACAACACTGCCGCATGCGGCAAAGAAGCCGGCGGCAGTGCGATCAGAAGCGATAATGAAATTGCTGATCGGTTCGTTTACAGAAGCACGGCGGGCAGTCTAAGATGCCAATCCGTTGCACGTTGATAATCGCTGGCTAGCGCGAGGACCCCATTCTCATGATGCATGGGGCCGACGATTTGCAGGCCGAGCGGCATCCCGTTCTCGCTGAATCCGCAAGGAATACTGATTGCGGGAAGTCCGTAGTAATTCGCGAAGAACGTATTCTCGGCGCTTATGGAGGTCGGTCCCCCGTTGCCTGCCTGCTCAATGCTCGGCGTAATATCCGTTACAGTAGGCAGAATCAGAACGTCCACTTCTTGAAAGAGCGTCCGGGCGATCGTCTCACGGTCTTCCGCGATCCGTGTCAAATCGACATTCGGCTCTAGGGGAGCATCTATCTCTTGGACGGCATAGTTTATCGACCGGAGCAGATCGACCGATTGCTCGAACGCATGTTTCACCTCGTCGGATGCCCGATAGTTCCGAACAACGCCGACCCGAGTCTGGCGATCTGCAGGGGGGGCTGCCATCCAATCTTTATCGGCAAGCACGCCGAGAAGGATCGCTGCATCCTCGACCGATCGGCACATCACGGCACTATGGGCAACATGAAGAATGAAGTCATCGACAGGCTCCCCATCCAGGATGCCCACAGTGCTAAGCAGTCCATACGTGGCCTTGAAGCCTGTCACGCCGCAGCATGAGGCGGGAATTCTGCAAGAGCCGACCGCATCCGTGTCTACCGTGGCGTAACACATTCCCGTCGCTACCGCTGTCGCAGAGCCGCCTGATGACCCGCCGGCCGCAAATTCCGTGTTCCACGGGTTCCGCACGGATCCGTAATGACTGCTAACGGAGGTCGTTCCCATTCCGAGCTCATGCATATTGGTTTTCCCAATGATGATGCCCCCAGCGCTCTTGATCCGCGTGACAGCCACAGCATCCTTAGGAGGAATTCGGTTGGCATAGTGGATGAAGCCTGCTGTCGTGGGTATGCCTGAGGTGTCGTAGAAGTCCTTAATCCCTACGGGAATTCCGTGCAGCTGCCCTCTCCAGCGCCCTGCCATGATCTCGTTCTCGGCTTCATGGGCATCCTGCACGGCTTGTTCATCCAGCACCGTAATGAAGCTTCGGAGTTTCGGATTCAATCGCTCGATAACGGTTAAGCATTCCTTCACAAGCTCTACCGGCGAAATCTGTTTATGACGTACGAGCTCGCTGACCTGCGTGATCGTAATTCGCTCCGTGCCGGCAATCGGCATGATTAACATCCTCCCTACAGTCAATTGGGTAGCAACGGTAGACAATAATCGATGGCATAATGACCGCCATCAAGCCGCTTGTCGTGGCAATAAAGCTCTAAGCAAGGCTTGTCGGCTAACTGAAATATGCTATTCTGCAGCCATGTTCCATATAAATAATCTACCGTTTCGCCCAGCTTATTAACCGCTTCTTCCATATCCTCGCCTTGCACGCGACACACCGCGTATAGTCCTTCATCGATCGTCTGGATTCCGATTTCCTCGCTGGCCTCAGTATGATCGACATCGACTGGTAGAGTGAATGCAGTGTCGTACCGGCATCTCTCCTGGGCAGTGATGTCGGGATTGTCATAGGTAATCCCCATGCAGACCGTATCCTGAGAGAAGAGGTTCTTCGATGCAAGCCATTGCTCCACCTTCCGAAAGGAAACGTAGATGTCGGGATTGAACACTCCTTTCTCATAGCCGACGAAATGGCGATGATAGGCCACGCGGTATGCGGGCAATGGTGTAATTTCTACTCGGAGGAATGGCGTGCCAGCGGACGCAGGCTCCACTTCATTGTAAGCCGTCAGCCCTTGCGGAACTTTCCCTGGGTTGCTGGGAAGTTTGCAATTATTGCGGAATTGTCTGCGGTAGGAGGTAGCGGAGATTCCGAAATGGGCCTTAAAGGCTCTTGCGAAGACGGATGGCGATGAAAAACCGCAATTCATCGCAATTTCGGTAACGGGGTGACGATGCTGATGCAAGAGCAGGTTGGCAGCCTTTTCGATCCGAACGCGATGAATGAAATCGCTGGGGCTCTCGCCAACCACGCTCTTGAAGATACGGTGAAAATGGAACGGGGAGTAGTGGGCAATTTCCGAGAGCTCGACAAGGGACATTTCGCGATTGAGATGACGATTTATGTAATTCATGACGGTGTTTATTTTTGCGATATACGCATTGCGACTCATCCGGACACCTCGTCTCAAGAAGTGATCTTATTCGTCGTACAGACTCGACTATGCATGGCAATTCTAGTATAATTTACCGCATCATTTGATGTAAACGGAATGGACAGGGAAGAGTCGGACAGCATGAAGCCCCGGCGGCGCCATCGCGATTCCGATAATCCGTGTTCGCATATGGGGGAGGAATGGGAGATGCCTAGGCATTCGGTCCTCGAATGGCTGCTGGATGGCGATCCGGCAATCCGCTGGCAAGTCATGCATGACTTGATCGGGGCGCCCGCAGAGGAGGTCGCGGCCGAGCGGGCGTTGGTCGCGACACAGGGAGCGGGCGCTCGATTGCTCGCCCTTCAGGGCGCCGACGGTTCTTGGAGCGGTGCGGCGTGGAATCGCGGATGGGATTCCACCATGCATGTCCTAACGCTGTTGCGAGAACTCGGTCTCGACCCCAATAGCGGCGAGGCGCAGCAAGCAGTAGGCATGGTGCGCGGCAGCGTAAAGTGGCAAGGAGGGGAATGGGACGGCAATCCCTTCTTCGCCGGCGAGGTCGAACCATGCATTAACGGTCAAGTTGCGGCGAGCGGCGCTTACTTCGGACAAGACGTTCAGCCGCTCATCGACCGACTGCTTCGCGAGCAACTGCCGGATGGCGGGTGGAACTGCGAGGCGGACAACGGCTCGGTGCGGTCGTCCTTCAACACCACGATCTGCGTGCTGGAGGCGCTTCTCGAGTACGAGCTGGCCTTCGGGTATCGCCCGGAGGTTACGAAGGCTCGCCTTCGCGGGCAAGAGTATCTCCTCGAGCGCAGGCTGTGCAGGCGGCTGTCGACCGGGGAAATAGTCGAACGGGACCGCAAGGGCGGGACCGCGCTGACGCGATTCTCGTTCCCGACTTGGTGGCATTACGACGTGCTGCGGGGGCTCGAATATTTGCGCCGCGCCGGTGCAGCGCCGGACGAGCGCGTCGCTGAGGCGATAGAGCTGGTCTTGTCGAAGCGGGACGATGAAGGCCGCTGGCCGCTCGATTACCGGCACCCCGGCAAGATGCCGGTCGAAGTAACCGAAGGCGAAGGACAGGCGTGCCGCTGGAATACGCTTCGCGCCTTACGGGTGTTGGGCTGGTATTCGGGATCATCGACAGTTGAATAGCAGAATAATCGCAAGCTGCCCCTCCTTGATCCGCGATCAGGCGAGGGGCAGCTTGTTCTTCTGGTACTTGCCGGACTAGCCGAGATCGATGCCGCTACTTCCGCTCCGTGAAGATCTGGAAGGTAACGCCGAACCGATCCGTCACCATGCCGTAAGCGGGGCTGAAATAGAAGGGCTGCAGCGGCAGGAGCACCTTCCCTTCTGCGGACAGCGCTGCGTAGAGACGCTCGGCCTTGGCTACCTCCTTCACGGTCAAGCAGATGTTGACCTGGTCGCCGCGCTCAAGCGGCTGGCTGAGCTCCGAATCGCTGACATACAGCTCGGAGCCCCCGACGACCAATACGGAATGCGCGATCCTTGCCTTCATCTCTTCGGGCATCGGCGCAGCGCCGTCCCGAGGGGCTTCGCCGAACGTCTGCTTGAATACGATTGCCGCGCCGAAGGTTTCTTCGTAGAACCGGATTGCTTCGTTAGCCTGACCATTGAGCATGATAAATGGGGTGAATTGTACGTTCATCCTTGCTTCAGCTCCTTAACGATAAGATTGCGTACTGGACGCATCTTCGATTGTATCGGATAATGGTGACAAATTACGTCACCGTTATCGCGGGTATTTCTACATTCGGGAGGTTCATCGCGTGTCTAAGGCCAAACGACTGATGGAACTAATCGTAGCGGTCAATCGCAAGGGCCGATTCACGGTGCAGGAGCTGGCCGATGAGTTCGGCGTCTCGAGGCGGACGATTCTTCGGGATCTGCAAGAGCTCGGCGAGCTGGGCGTACCGCTCTATTCGGAGGTGGGTCCCCACGGCGGTTACCGGCTCTTGCGAGAGAGGCTCCTGCCGCCGATCGCCTTTACGGAACGGGAGGCGGCGGCGATCTTTTTTGCCGTTCAGGCGCTGCGCCATTATCCCTCTCTGCCGTTCGAGACGGAAACGTCGACCGCGTTAAGCAAGTTCTATCAATACATGCCGG
This sequence comes from Bacillota bacterium, assembly GCA_023433615.1. Taxonomy (GTDB): domain Bacteria; phylum Bacillota; class Bacilli; order Paenibacillales; family Paenibacillaceae; genus Paenibacillus_I. The sequence continues at coordinate 58,831 of JAEZCJ010000069.1, forward strand.
AGGACGTGCGTGAACGGATCGATCAGATGAAGAATAGGGTGGACTTCATTACGCCTGTCCGGCAAGCGCAGTCCCCGCATCTGTCTGTATTGCTGGATGCCGCCATCCGCCAGGCGGTCCTGCAAGTGGTATATGAATCGAAGCGGCAGCGGGGCAAGCGGGAGATTCAGCCGATCGGCATTTTCACGCAAGCGGGGTTGTGGTACTGCCTGGCGTACTGCTTCCGCAGCGGCTCCTATCGGATGTTCCGCTGCGATCGGTTCGAAGACGTTGCCCCCTCCGAATGCCCGCCGCTTGATTTGCAGCAGATTCATCTAGGGAACAAGGAGGAGCTGTTCCGCCCGGAGGGCGAGCTCGTATCCCTCTATGTTGAGCTGACCGGCGCAGGCGTGGAGGCCTGCGAGGCGGAGCCGTGGCCGATTCGTCTGCTCCGTGTGCGAGATAACCGTACGGGCTGGCTGGAAGGGGATGTGGCGAGCAGAGATATCCCGTTCCTCGCCTCTTATTTTGTCGGGCTCGGCAAGGAAGCGGCAGTGCGAGAGCCGAAGGAACTGCGCATGGCAATCAGGCAACGGTTGTCCGAACTGATGGATCGCTATCGTGACGAGAATTCGTGAACGGAGTGATGGAGATGAACAAGCGCATCAACATATTGGTCGTCGAAGATGATCATGAAATCAATCAGCTCTTATGCGAAATCATAACGAACAGCGGCTATACCCCGCAGCCGGCCTATTCCGGTACTGAAGCGCTGCTGTATCTAGGGATGGAGCGGGAATGGAGCATGGTGCTGCTCGATCTGATGCTTCCCGGGCTTAGCGGCGAAGCGATCCTGCAGCAGCTGGGACCGGATCGTACCCTTCCTGTCCTAATAATCTCTGCCACAGGGGATCAGCACACGAAGGTATCCGTGCTGCGCATGGGAGCAGACGACTACATCACGAAGCCCTTCGACGTGGAAGAGGTGTCTGCAAGGATCGACATTCATCTCGGCCGCTATCGACGTGCCGCGGCGCCTGAGCCGATTCGCCAACTGGCGCACAAGGATATTCAACTGGATCTCGATACGAAGCTGGTGTCGGTTAACGGCGCCGACGTGACCTTGACAGCACGGGAATTCGCTGTGCTGGAGCTCCTTATGTCGCACCCGAAGAAAGTCTATACGAAGCAGAATCTGTTTGAAGCGGCGTGGGGAGAGGCCTATATAGGGGACGACAACACGATTACGGTACATATGAGCAACTTGCGGCGCAAGCTGGCGCAGGCGAATCCGAATGCCGACTATATCGAGACGATCTGGGGCATGGGCTATCGGATGAAGGGTTGAATTAATCATTTCTTAAGGTTTCGGTTAATCTTCTATTAGGATCTCCTGTTTAGAATGAATGACATCAGATCAGATAGGAGAGTGCAAGATGAGACTGAGACAATACCTGCTTGCAGTGCTAGCGCTCCTGACGCCGCTCTTGTATCTTCCGCATTCGGCCCATGCCGCGCCGATGCTCGACAAGGACGCGGTTGACGAATATGTAGAACGTTATCTGGAGCGGAACGGGCTGCCTGGCGCAGCGATTGCCATCGTGAAGGATGGCGAGATCATCCATGCGCAAGGCTACGGGCATGATGCCGAAGGGAATCCGATAACGGAACGTTCGCTGATGCGAATCGGCTCGGTGTCTAAGTCGTTCACAGCCTTCGCCGTGCTGCGGCTCGCGGACGAAGGGGCAATCCAGCTGGACGACTCGATCGCGCGACATATGCCCGATCTGAAGATGGACGATGCTCGATGGGGGCAAGTCACGATCCGCCATCTGCTCAGCCACACCTCGGGCATGCCGAATCCGACCATTGTGCCCCCGGCTAACAACGCGCAGGAAGGCGTCAACCGTCTGCAGCCTTGGCGTCTCCAATCCGATCCGGGAGAGAGGCATGCTTATAGCAATGCGAATTACTGGCTATTGGCGCGGTTGGTGGAGAAGGTAAGCGGCATGACGTTCGCTGAGTATCTCGACGCCAAGGTATTCGCTCCGCTTGGCATGGACGACTCCCGCTCGCCTGTGAACGCCGGCGATAGGGTGCCCGGGCTGCCTCGCGGACATGTCACCGCCTACGGAACTGCCATTCCGATCTCGGAGATGGAGCAAATGTTCAGCGGTGCAGGCGGCATCGTGTCAACGGCAGCGGATATGGGACAGTGGCTCGCGATGCATACCAACAACGGATTAAGCGCATCGGGAGAACGCGTGCTGTCCGAATCCTACTTGCTGGATTCTTATTCCCCGCAGCCGGGCAGCGAGCGTTACGGACTAGGCTGGTCGCTTAGCGGCTCGAATGTGACGCCGCCGCGTATCCAGCATAGCGGAGCGTTATCGAGCTATCAGGCGCAGCACAGCATCATACCCAGCTCCGGCTATGCCGTCGCGGTCATGCTGAATAGCTTCACGACGACATTCGAGCACGCGTACGAGATAAGCGACGGCATAATACGGCTGACCGAGGGACACGTACCTGCGGCGAAGACGCCCGCTGCTACCGTTATCGACCTATCGCTGGGCGCGCTGACCTTGCTCTACGCAGGCTTGGGAATCCGGGGAATGCTGCGCAGTAAGGCATGGTCCGCTCGACGCCGAGGCCATACCGCCTTGCGTTACTATGCGCGGTTAATCCCGCAGCTGATTCCGATTGTTGGGATCGGATGGCTCATGCTCATCGTTCCGCAATTGCGGAATAACAGCTCGACGACGCTGGATGTTTTCCGCTTATGGCCGGCCATGGCAATCCTGCTATCCGTCATCTTCCTATGCGCCGTACTCCTGACGGCAGCAAGAATTCGCGATCGGATTAGAGGGGGCAGAGCCTAGTGGCAGCGTCTGTTCTGACAACCGTCGATCTTACGAAGAAGTACAACGCACAGGTCGCCCTGGATCATGTGAACATGGCGGTGGAGCAGGGAGACATCTACGGCTTCATCGGGCAGAACGGCGCGGGGAAGAGCACGCTGCTGCGCGTCGTGACTGCATTGGCCCGACCTACGAGCGGGACCGTCAGCTTGTTCGGGGAAAGCAGCGAGGCGGGGCTGACCGAGAGCCGTAAACGCATAGGAGCAATCATCGAAAGCCCGACGCTCTATCCCGATATGACGGCAAGGGATAATCTTGAGGTCTATCGGCTGCTGCGCGGCATTCCGGGCAAGGACTGCATCTCGAAGGCGCTTGCCCTCGTCGGACTGCAGGATACGGGAAAGAAGAAGGCAAGGAACTTCTCCCTCGGCATGAAGCAGCGCCTGGGATTGGCCATTGCGCTCTTGGGCGACCCGGAGCTGCTCATCCTCGACGAGCCGACGAACGGTCTTGATCCAGGAGGCATCGTGGAGCTCAGGGAGCTCGTCAAGAAGCTGAATCGCGAGCTGGGCCTGACGATTCTGATCTCCAGCCATATCTTGAGCGAGCTTCATCAGATGGCAACGAAGTACGGCATTATCCATAGAGGCAGATTGCTCGAGCAGATCACCCACGAACAATTAAGCGATAAGTGCAAGCAGCATATTCGGATCCGGGTCGATGATCCGAGCCGAGCCGCTACGGTGATCGAGACGGAGCTGGGCACGCGGGACTATGAAGTGCTGCAGGACGGCACGATCAAGCTGTATAGCGTCTATGAAGATGTCAGACTGGTGTCTGCGGCGCTCACGAATAGCGGCTTGATCATTGAATATTTTGCGCCTGGCGGGGATGACTTGGAGAGCTATTTCACGAGACGGATCGGAGGGAGCGGACATGAATAATTTATTGCGCGCGGAGTTGTTCAAGCTCGGCAGGAATAGAGTATTCTGGACATTGACCGTTGTTGTGACGGTCGCGTTCGCCCTGCTGCACTATCTCATCGCCGTCGGATGGTGGCGGATGGATAATAGGTTTGCGGAAGCGGGGCTGGAGCTGTTCGCCTCCCTTGCGCTTGCTACAGCCCCGTTCTACTTCATGCAGTTTCTGAGTACGCTTGCCGGATATTTTGTAGGGAACGAATTTTCGATAGGGGTCGTCAAGAACATCGTCATGAGCGGGAACCGCAGAAGTCATATTTTCCTCGCGAAGTTCATCGTATTGGCACTCGGCTCCGTGCTGCTGGTTGTCGTATGTCCGCTGGTTGTCATCATAGGCGGGAAGCTATTGTTCGGATTGGGCGGGATGACGGATCCGTCGGCACTAGGCTACTTGGCAAGAGCGGTGGGCTTGTTTCTTGTCCATCTGCTGGCCGTCGTTGCCTTGTTGATGCTGGTCGCGCTCCTGGCGGAGGATAGCGGGAAAACCATCATTATTTCAGTCGCCATTGCCGTCATCATATCCGTAGCCGAACTGCTTCGACCGCTGCCGGGGATGATGGAAGCCTTGTATCGGTATTCGATCTTTCATCATCTGGTCGATGCCTTCCGAGTCGAAATGGCGTATACGGACGCGATTCAATCGGTGTCGATCGGACTTGGCACGCTTCTCATGCTGGGGTTATGCGGGAATCTCGTCTTCAGGTGGAAGGAGATGAAATAGCAGCAGGAGATTGTAACCGAAGTCGTGAGGGTGGTACGATGTAGCATATAAGGTGCCGTAAGCTAGAATCCCTCCAACAAGGTGGAATAATGAGATGAAGATTATAGTATTTGGCGCAACGGGCGGCGTAGGCCAAGCCGTCGTGAGGCAGGCCGCAGAGAATGGCTTCGAGGTTACGGCGTTCGTAAGGACGCGATCGAAGCTGGAGACGACGGGTCCCCATGTGAAGGTGATTCAGGGCGATGCACGCAATCAAGCGGAAGTGTCGGCAGCGATTGCCGGCCATGATGCTGTCGTGTCATGCTTAGGCTCTACGCAAGGGTTGAAGCAATCGACGGAGCTTCAAGCGATGGCGCAATGCATCGTGACGGGCATGAAGGCCCATCACGTAGAGCGAATCGTCTACACCGCGTCTGCCGGCATTTATCAAGAATTGCCGGGCATAAGCGGAAAGCTGATCATGCGCATGCTGAAGAATGTGCTTACGGATCATCGGGCAGCGGTTGACGATATCGCAGCACAGGGACTGAACTATACCATCGTTAGACCGCTTGGCTTAACCAATCGTCCCTTAACGGGATCGTATAGAGAATCGGCGGAGGGCGTACCTGCGAAGTCAAGGTCCATCCCGCGCGCCGACGTCGCGCATTTTATTATGAAAGCACTGCAGGACGCCCGATACGAGCACGCCTCGATCGGTATTGCTACGTAGCTGCTTGGCGTCCGATAGGAACCGGAATCCAACGCATAAAGGCACCCGAAGGGTGCCTTTCGCGTCTTACCGTTTCGATTATCAGCGCATCAGCTCTTAGGAGCAAGCACGGCATGCCGCGGTTTCAGAATGGACAGCATATAGATGACGAAGCCTAATGTCGCGACGGTAAAGCCTGAGAATAGGGCAACGATGCTGCCGAATACAAGTTGGGAGCCCATGAGACGCAAGGTCTGCTTGCGCATTAACCGCTCTGTACGGAGGACCTTGGACGTCGCCAGGAATAGGATGAAGCCGCCGATCAATGCGCCTACCCATGCGGGCATCGCCATCAGGATCGGCGCGCTGCCGTTCGCGGTAGAAGCCGTAACCGCATGGAACACGATCTCCTGGGGTACAATGGGATTCGCCAGCACAGCCGCTTGGCTTGCCTGAATGCCGGCATCGCCGATCTGCGCGATGAGGGCTGCGGAATGCCGGCTGCTCAGCTGCGCGATGACGGCATGAAGGGCAGTCTTCGCATAGGTGGCGCCCGTCATGTTATAGCCTTGATTGACGTAGATCTGTATCGTTGCGGCAGCGTTATGGCTCACGCGTCCTGCAAAGCGCGATTGTAGCCTTCGGGAATGACCAATGCCGCATAGTACTTCTTATCCTGGAATAACTGCTCAATATCAGCCTCTTCCTCGTTAGATACCGCTACGACAGGCGCTTCCCCTCAATGCCCTTGCCCAACTGGGCTACCGCCGACTTCACAGCGTCTACATGCTCACCTTCATCATTCGCGATAAGCGCAACCGGAAGATTCTTAGGCTGCGGGTCCCCCTGGACGAACAGGTTCACCGAGAATAGCGCGATAATTAAGATTACGGCAATGGGAGCGGCCCACGCCAGTTTCTCGCGAAATAGACGCATAGCGATCATCCTCTCTGAAAATTCAACATGTTGTTTAGTGGTATGTGAATATCTTATAATCGGAGTATGGCATAAGCAATCGACAGATACGCGGCGGCTGTCGCATTTTGAGTTAGAGAAGCGGGTGATGGTTATGGGCGGCATCTATACGGAGAAGAATCGAAGGACGAGGCAGCAGATTCTACAGGCATTCCTGAGCATGCTGGAGACGAAACCGTTCGAATCGACTACGGTCGGGGATATTGCGAGAACCGCGAAGATCAACCGCGGGACGTTCTATTTGCACTATGTCGATAAGTTCGATTTGCTGGAACAGCTGGAGCAGCAGCTATTGGCGGAATTGGGCAGCCATCTGGATGAGCTGCAATCGCGCTATCTATCGGCGCTAGCGATCGAGCAGGAACAGGCGCAGCTAGCCGATGCCTTATTCGGCTTCATTCAGCTGCGCGGGCCCATGCTGAAGCTCCTGTTAAGCGAGCATGGCAGAGCGGGCTTTCATCTTCGCTTTCGAGACGCCTTCACAGCGAAAGTGCGCCTGAACCTCGAACGGCATGAAGGCTTCTCTGCCAGGCTGAATGTCCCCATGGACTATTTTCTCGCCTTTATCACGTCTGCCTTCTTAGGCCTAATCGACCAATGGGTACGCGACGGAATGGACAAGACGCCTCAAGAAATGACAGCGATCTATATGGGGATCATTCGATTCATTGAGCGGCGGGAACGATCGGTATGAGGGTGAGGGGGTAGGACATGCTCGATATTGCGATTGCGGCGGTACTGCTTACGTTTATTGTCCTCCTGCTCCTGCGCCATCGACGAATGAAGAAGGAGATGAGGCGCATATCGCTTCAGGTCGAGCGCTTCCACCAAGGCTTGAGCGGGAAGAAGGTCGATATTGCGCTGCTGGATCGCGATCTCGAAGCGCTTGCCGAGCATATTAATCGATTGATGGATCTTGCGGTCCAATCGAACAGGGATCGAATACGGAGCGATCGGGAGTTAAGGCAGGCGATCGCGAATATGTCGCATGACCTAAGGACGCCGCTGACTTCTATTATCGGGTACACCAAGCTGCTGGGATCCGGATCGGGGTCCGTCACGGATGACAAGAGGCAGGAGTACGTATCCATTATCCAGGCCACTTCCGATCGCTTGCATACGCTCCTGCACGAGTTCTTCGAGCTGTCGCTTGTCCAATCCGCGGATTATCAGCTTCAGCAGGAGCAGGTACATATGAACGCCTTGTTGTGGGAAGTGCTGACCGGCTTCTACGATCAATTCAGCGAGAGACATCTAGAGCCCGATCTGCAAATTGCGGACGAGCCGCTTATCGCCTGCGCGGACCCGTCAGCGGTGAAGCGGGTATTCGAGAATCTCATTAGCAACGTGATCCGGCATGCGACCGGACCGGCAGCCATCAGCTTGAAGGAGGATGGCGGCAGCATTGTGCTCATCGTCAAGAATGAAGCCGACAACTTGAGCGGCCAAGATATCGACAGGCTGTTCGAGCGCTTCTACACGGCAGACCGATCGCGTTCAGGCCGTAGGACAGGTCTGGGTCTGTCTATCGCCCATAGTCTCATGTCAAAAATGAATGGGCGGCTGACCGTTGCGTTCCATGACGGGTGCGTGGAGATGCGGTGCGAGTGGGATTTTATTAAGCGTTGAGGGGCGATTCCATGCGGGAACTTTCTTTTGTGAAGGATTATAGAGAAATTGATGCATACCGAAGCAGCTTTTTCTCGTTGGCTCACGCGGTTTTCGGGCTGGATTTCGAGGCGTGGTACAGGCAGGGGTTCTGGAGCGAGCGTTACATCCCTTACTCTTATGCGGATAACGGGCGTATCGTCGCGAACGTATCGGTCAATCGGCTCGATCTCGTGATTGACGGGGCGAGAAGAAGCGCCGTCCAGCTTGGCACCGTGATGACGCACCCCGATTATCGAGGTCACGGACTATCTGCGAATCTCATGCGCCAGGTTTTGGAGGAATACGAGCCGCAGTGCGATTTCGTTTATCTTTTCGCCAATCAATCCGTTCAGCATTTCTATACCAAATTCGGATTCAGACTCGCAGAGGAGCGCATGTTCGATGTGGACGCTCCTGCCAAGCCATCCGGCACGGCCATAAGGAAGCTCGACGTTAATAGCGAGAAGGATCTGCAGTTTATAGCTGCCTATGCTGCCGAGAGAATGCCGGTTTCCCACACCTTCGGAACGAGCGATACCCATGGTATCGTGATGTATTATTGCATGAACGTTTTCCCGCATCATCTCTATTACTTGCAAGAAGAAGACGTTATCGTGCTGTACGAACGACATGATCGTCACATCGACCTGTACGATGTCATCGGCCGTACGCCTTATTCGATCCATAATGTGCTGGCTGCCATAACGGAAGCGCCGAATGAAAGGGTCATCTTCCACTTCACGCCGGATGATCAGGATCTGCGATTGAAGCATATCGGTTGCGATAGCTTGCTGTTCGTAAAAGAGCTTAGAGGTGCATCCTATCCGCTGCATGTCAAACATCCCGTTACTTCGATAGCCTGAGAGGAGCCTTAGAATAGGGGTGATAGGCGATGAGAAGCAAGAATCCCGAGTTATGGAAAGAGCACGCATCGATCGTGAATCGGGTTATCGACCTGATCGATGAACGCTTGGAAACCGAACTGACGCTGGAGTCGATCGCGTCTGAAGCGGCGGTATCGCCCTATCACTTGCATCGGATGTTCACCAAGGCAACGGGCGAAAGCCTTCGTCAGCACATTGTGCGGAACCGTATCCAAAGGGCGGTCCATTATTTGCTCTATGCTCGTTCTCTCACGATTTCTGAAATCGCTTACCGATGCGGATTCTCCTCGTTGTCCACGTTCTCGAGGGCCTTCAAGCAATCAATGGGCGTGGGGCCGGAACGATTCCGAGAACAATTCACGCTTATTAAAAGCAAGATTTGCAAAATAGACAACAAGCGGTGGGAACGCTATTTTATCCGGCATCCGTATAATGGGAATCAGGGCGGCGGTGACGAGGCGAACGATCAGCTTCGGGTGTCTGTGCGGGAGTTCCCGGCGAAGGAAATCGGCTATATCCGCCACTATGGCCATCGCCATTATGCGAGGCCCGACTTCGACATCGATCGGAGTCTTACGGAACTCAGCCGAATGGCGACGAGAATGGAGCTATGGACAAGCGGTACGTATCTGCTCGGCATACCGCGGTACTCGTTAACCGGAGTGCCCGCCTTGCAGATCGGTTATGACGCCTGTCTGACGACCCCGAAGAAGATCGAGGCCGCCGGAGAAATCGGCTCTCGAATGCTTCGGGGCGGGAAGTACGCCGTTCTGCATCTGGAAGAACCCGCGGAAGACGTTGAGCAGCTGATCCAGATCATGCTGAATAGCTGGCTGCCGGATAGCGGCTATTCGTACGCGCTGCGCGAGACGATGATCATTTGTTACAACAGTCCCTTCATGCACCCGGAACGCAAATGGATCGTGGACGTCTGCTTGCCCATCGAATGAATCAGACAAGGGAGGAAGCACGGTTGATTAAAGCCAGAATGAAAGAGTACCGGCCGATCTTCATTTCGAGGAATCGGGAACAAGCTTTCGAGTATTACGCGAAGCTGGGGTTCGAATGCAATCATTATACCGGTTTCATGGATCGGGACGATCTCAAGCTGACGCTTCACCAATTGGAAGACGAAGCCGCATCGATTGCGCCGAATCATGCGGTAGACGGTTGGTCATGGGATTTGTACGTATGGGTGGATGACGCCGATGCGCTGTATCAAGAATTCGTCGAGAACGGCGCGATCATTCACTATCCTCCGAAGGATCCGATCGAATACCGGATGAGGGAGTTCGCCATTCGGGATCTGGACGGGTATGTCATTGCTTTCGCTTCATCAAGGGTTTAGTCATGGAAGCGGCATTCGCGCCATTCACGCCATTCGAATTGCACATGGGTCCCGATCGCGTTCTGCGGGGCGATTATTGGCCAGCCTCCGGTTCGTTCCGGGGGTTGTTAATTGTATGCCACGGGTTTCGGGCTTACAAGGATGCGCTGATGTTCCCGTATATCTCGCAACAATTCTCAATGCGCGGATTAGATGTCATCAATCTGAATTTCTCCCTTAATGGCGTCGGGCCGGAACTGACGTATCACGCGGAACCGGAGAAATTCGCCGTGAACACCTACTCGAGAGAGCTCGAGGATCTTGCTTTCTTGATTCGCCGGATACGCGACAATAGCTGTATGGAGCCATTGACGAATCGTGCGCGCGAAGGGGATATCCCTATCTTCCTGCTGGGTCACAGCCGCGGAGGGTTTAACGGTTATATCACGGCTGTCGAGCGTCCGGGCGAAATCGCGGGGGTTATTGCCTGGAACGGGCACTTCGATGATCTTGAAGCGATCTTCACGCGGGCCGCCGTGAGGGAAATGCGGGAGAAGGGCCACTCGTATTACGGGGCACGACGGGCCAAGCGCAGATTGCCGCTGGACGCGGAGCTTCTGCACGATTTGGATCGGAATGCAGAACGGTTTGACGTCTACCGGCATGCCGCAGACGCGACAGTCCCCATGTTGTTTGTTCAGGGATCCGAAGATTTCGTCTTTATACAGAGGGCCTCCGCCAAGCTGGCTAGGATGAATCCCTTGTTCGCCAGGGCGCTTATCGATGGAGCGAATCATACGCTCGGAATCGCTCACCCGTTCGTTGGAACGACGCCTGCCTTGGAGGAAGCGATCGACAAGTCGTTCGCGTTCATCGCCGGCGTAACGCCCTGCAGAAATTGAATCGGATGGGTCGGATAGCTAGCGTTGGCGCATCGGTTCACGACCCGAGCGGCGGCAGCCGCTCAGGCATCACCACGAATCCACCTGCCTTACGGGATTGCAACACGGTAACCAGTTGATTCTGAAGGGAGACGGGACAGGTTATCTGAATAATGACCTCGCTGTTGCGCTTGGCAGTAAGTCTTAGCTTCTTGGTTTTCTTTACAGCGATCTCAATCATCAAGCCTAGGATGAAACCGCCCGCTAAGCCGATCAAACCCCAAATAATAGGCCCCCAATAGAGAATAAACCCATAGATCGCTCCCAAGGCGCCCATAGTCGTACCGCTAATCATGGCACCATCCAGCATGCTTCTTCCGTCCACTCGGTGCATGGTGTCGATGACATGGGTCTCGGAGTCCAAGTTCTCGAGGGGAAGCGCAACGATATTCTGCACCGGCACTCCAAGCCTCTCGATATCATGGATCGCAATCTCCACGAAAGGCGAATGGTCGAAGGTGGCAATAATTTTAACGGTTTGATCCTCGACTGCATTTCGGTGTTCCAAGTGATCAGCCCTCGCTCGAAGGAATCGAATTTGTTCAATATCGTATAGCGTATTGTTCTCCGTAACCGACACATAGGCTTGGTAGATCGCGAAACCGTACATGGACGGGAGAAATAAGAACCACTGCCAGTCGACGATTGCCGCAAGTCCGTTAAAGTCCCCTAGAAACGAATAGAGCAGGGAACGAACCGCGACAGCCTTATAGCAGATGGCGATCCACCATGCGAGAATGAACGTGCCGACAACCGTGCTGCCGCCATAAAGTTGACCCAAGCCGGGGGAGAAGACGGACCAGATCATGCCGACCCACGGATTTTTCTTATCAAGGGTCACGATATCGAAGAAGCTAATGTCAGATGGGACCACCGGGGCGTCTTCAATCTCGGACAGCATATGATTCTTCTTGATCTCGACTGCGCAGCGGTAGCTGTCCCATATGGAGAATATGTACACGGCTACGTATAGGAGACCCCAGTCCTGGTTGATCTGAGCCGTGGCCTCTGCGAACTTGCCGTGGAAGGATAGGGCAATCGCCATGTTAAGATTGGACAGGCTGTTCACAGCGAGTTCCCACAGGATCAGAATGAACCCATGCAAGTACTTACCGATATACATATGACCGAAGCCCGGGAAGCACAGCGACCATAACGCCGTAACCCAAGGAGTGCGAGGATATACGGAATTGATTCCGAATACGGAGATCTGCCCTTTGGAATAGCGCGGTCGAATGGCGGCGGACTGGGACTGTTTCCGATGCGGCATAGCTTGTTCTCTCCTGACTCGGCTTTACCGCCTAATATTTCCAATGGGAGGATAATTATTCTTTCATAATTCTTTCAGAGCGCTGTGATAGGATTCTAGACGGAACGTGCATGCTTGGCTAACAGGCGTGCAATGAAGGTCTAGGAGGAAAGTGCAGCATGAGAAAAACAGTGCTAATCGTAATGGCGGTACTTCTAAGCGCGGGGTCATGGATGGGCGCGTATCCTGCGTCGGTAGAGGCAGCTCCATATCCTTTTTCGGATGGAGAGGGGACGCCAACGGATCCTTACGTGATCATGACGGCGGAAGAGCTCGATCATGTAAGGGATGACCTCGCAGCAAGCTATCGGTTGGGAACGGATATCGATCTGTCCCCGTATACGGCGAACTGGGTTCCGATCGGCTCGGACCCCTTCGGCGACGCCTTCACTGGACAATTTGACGGCGGCCATCATACGATTAGCGGACTGAAGATTGTATCTTCAGATGTATTCATTGGATTGTTCGGATTTGCAAGCGATGCGTCAGGCGGCTACTTGAAAAATGTGCGGCTGGTAGACGTGGATATTACGGTCGGCGCCGGCAACTCCCAAGCTGGCGGTCTGGTCGGCGCCTCCGCATCGCCGATTGAAGGCGTCTCGGTGAGAGGCGAGATTCGCGGAATAGGGTCGACGATCGGCGGTCTAGCCGGGCAAGCCGTGAGATCGGTATCTGACAGCGAAGCAGACGTATGGATTGATGGCCTGTTTGATCAGGCAGGCGGGCTTATCGGAACCGTGACATCGGGCGGGAGCGTGGACCACAGCTATGCTACAAGCAACGTAAACTTGACAGGTAGCGGGCAGGCAGGCGGACTAGTCGGGCATTGGTCGGGAGGGCCCACCTTGGGGAACAGCTATGCGTACGGTTCTGCAACCAGTCAATTGGGGGACGTCGGTGGCTTGGTGGGCGAGGTTTATAATAGTCTTACCATTACCGACAGCTATGCAGCGGTCGAACTGACAACCGGAGGCGGTCAGGTCGGCGGTATGGTCGGGAACAGGTCCGGGCTCTTCCCGCTGCCTGAAGTGACAATTACAAGAAGCTACTGGGACAATAATGCGCATGCTACAGCGGGTGTAACCGGGTGGAATGCAGATCGAAGCAATGCAGTTGACCGGAATGATCTGAACACGTGGAGCACGTTCGCCACCTGGGACAGTGCCGTATGGGGCATCCAAGAGGGAGCGGGAATGCCGTATCTGAAAGCATTCGCGCCTGTGTTACGGGCCCAGCCTCCGTCAGCTTCCTATGATACTGAGCCAGCCGATAACGTGCTTGAGGTGTCCGGCTCTGTAAGGGATGGAAGCATCGGCGAGCCGTTAACGGTACTTATTGAGATCGTTAATAGTAGCGGCGAGACGGTAAGGGATCATGTCATCAATCAGTTGGCTACAGGCAACGATGAAACCTTCGATTGGCAGACGACAATAGATGATCGAACCTATCCGGAGGGCGCCTATACACTGCGTATTACGGCGGCGGACACGGTTGCAGGGCAGGAACAACAGCAGCTCTATGCATTTAACGTGGAAGATATCACGGCACCGGCGGCGCCGAATATCACCGGGCCAACGGAAGGACAGAAGCTGGGGCTGACGAGGCCTGCAATCAGCGGTACGGCGGAAGCCGGCAGTACGGTAACGATTGTATTGGACGGTATCGATGCCGGAACTGCAGCGGCGGCAGGCGATGGAAGCTGGTCGTGGACGCCGTCGTCGGATCCAGGCGAAGGCGCACATGCGGTGCGTGCCCGGACGACCGATGCGGCGGGGAATGCAAGCGTCGATTCCGCCGCGCGCTCGTTCACGGTGGACACGCAAGCCCCGGTAATTAGCCTGGCTGGCGCGAACCCGATGCTAGTATCGGCGGGCAGCGTCTTCACGGATCCGGGAGCGACAGCCGTCGACGCGGTGGATGGGCCTATTGCGCAGTCGGCATTAACGGTGACCGGTGCGGTGAATGCAAGTGCGGTCGGCAGCTACACGCTAATGTATCAGGTGGAGGATGCCGCGGGGAATGCCGGAACGGAGACGAGGACGGTTAACGTCGTCGATATGACACCGCCGGTGATTAGTCTGACCGGGGCGAACCCCATGCAGGTAACGGCAGGCAGCGTCTTTACGGATCCGGGAGCGACAGTCGCAGACGCGGTGGACGGGGTCATCGACCCGGCGTCGATTACGGTAGCCGGAGCGGTGAATGCCAGTGCGGCCGGCACCTACACGCTGACGTATCAGGCGCAGGATGCAGCAGGGAATACGGCCAGCGTGACGAGGACCGTCGAGGTTGTACCGGCAGCGCCTGGCGCGAGTCCCGCACCTGTCGCGGCAAGGTCCAGCAATGCGGAGCTTGCGCAGCTCGTGCTGACTAGCGGCGGAATAACGCTGCCGTTATCGCCTGCGTTTGCGCCGGGTACGACCGTATATAGCGCCGAGACTGCTGGCGAGCATGTCGAGCTGGAGTGGAAGGCATCTGATCCGAATACGGCGGTGAAGCTGCTCAACGCATCTGCGGACGCAGCGAATCGCATTGCGTTGGAAGCAGGAGCGAACAGCGTGGTACTGGCTGTTCGAGCAGAGGATGGAACGGAGAAGCGATACACCGTGACGGTAACCCGTCTGACCGCCGCTGAGGGAGGTCCGGCACAGGAAGCCGCATGTCCGTTCACGGATATTCAGGGCCACTGGGCAGAAGCGGATATATGCGAAGCTGCAGCGCAGGGGATCGTGGAGGGCGTGGACAAGCATCGCTATGCCCCTGACACGCCTGTAACGCGAGTCGAATTCGCCGTGATGCTGTTGCGTACGCTGCGAGTGCCGATTCGAGAAGCGGAGGCAGAGGCAGCACAAGAAGCAGAGCTAGCCTTCCGCGATAAGGCCGGCATACCGCAATGGGCGCGTTCGGCGATCGACATCGGAGTAGCCGAAGGCATGCTTAACGGATACCCGGATGGGACATTCCGTCCGGAGAGGACGATGATTCGGATCGAGCTGGCAGCCATGCTGGCCAAGGCAATGAAGTGGGAGAAGAGCGGAGATATCGATCTATCTTTCGCTGATCGGGTCGGTATTCCCGACTGGGCACAATCGTATGTAGCTGCTGCCTATGAAGAGGGACTCATGCAAGGCCGGGCCGGCAATTTATTCGTGCCGCGAGGCATGACGACAAGAGCGGAAGCGGCCGTAGTGCTGCTGAGGCTGCGGCATACGCTTCATCGCTAATTAGCCGTCTATTCCCGTGCATCATCTGGGAATAGACGGTTTTTCTGTTTGATACAGACAAGCGCGGTATGTTAACTTTAGGACATACTGCGCTTGTCTTATTTCGATCTCATCCTAAGTCATACATGAGGGAACTTCCGCATGAATACTGCTGTCGAGAATGTCCTGATGATTGCGTCCGTCATGCTGACGGGGATCATCTTATACTTCGTCTATGGGTTCAGACGAGAGCGCGGCATACGCTATCTAATCGGCGTAATTGTGTGCCGCATCATCTATTCCGGCAGCATACTGCTGGAGAAGAACAGCGAGCTATTGCTCGATAAGCTGTTCTTCCGCCATATGCAGAGCACAACCTTGAATCTCATGGTGCCGTTCGTGATGCTATTCGTCCTCCGATTAATCGGACGAGACACCTTGAAGCCTCGTTGGCAGGCGCTGCTGTTCGCGGTATTCGCGCTATGGTCGCTGCTGTCATGGTTCGACGCCGAGCTTCATATGATCTATCGCGCAATCGAGCTCGTGGACGGCCATCTCATGACGACGAAAACCGCTTACTCCATCACGTTCAGCGTGCTGTGCTACGGCATTGTGAGCGTGTGCGTCATTCTTCTATTTAAGTATATTCGGAGCATTCGTTACGACTACAGCAAGCCCGGGATGTGGGTGCTGGCATTGAGCACAATCCCGCTGGTGCTGGAGATCGCCAAGCTGATGAATCCGGCTTGGTCAACTTGGCTGCTTCCGTTATCGGTATACTGCAGCTTCGCAGGCACCTTGATGCTGGTCATCATGCTGCGCATCAAGTTCTTCTCGACCGTGCCGATCGCCAGGAATATCGTGCTGGATGCCCTTCAAGAGGGCATCGTCATTGCGAATGCTTCAGGGAGGGTCATCGATCATAATCAGCAGGCTTCCGACTGGTTCAAGGCGTTAGGCTATATGGGCTTGGATGGCCGGAATATCGCGGATCTGTTGAAGCCATGGTCGGAGTGGCATAAGCTCTGCAGGTCGATGCAGCAGGGCCGCGTAGAGATTGACCATTGGTTGAACGGCGAACGGAGAATATACAGCGTGAACGTCTATCCGTTGCGCGTAGCAGGCAGGGATGGGCAGGGCAGCATCTCGCTGATCGTGGATATTACGGAGAAAGAGAGGCATCTGGAGCAAATTGCGGAGCTGAACCGAATGAAGGATCAGCTGTTCACGATCGTGTCGCACGATATTCGAAGCCCGCTTGCGATCCAATATCAACTCGTCGAATTGCTGGAGGAGGATAGAGGCCGCATGGAGCCCCAACACCGGGAGCTCATTCAGTTGCTCGGCAACCAGATTCGCGGCACGCTCGGCATGACGAATAATCTATTAGAGTGGTTCCGCAGCCAGCGAGAGGATATGACCCTTCGCCCAGAACGATTGGACCTGCATGAAGTGGTGGAGGATTGCTGCGAGATGCTGCGCATGCAGAGTGAGGCCAAGCAGCTCGAAGTGCGGAATCGGGTCGCGAACAATACTCGCGTGTACGCCGACCGAGAAGCATTAGGCTTGATCATGCGCAATCTGTTATCCAATGCCGTCAAGTTCACCGGCTTGGGCGGGACGGTTCAAGTGGACGCCCGCACAGCCGAGAAGTCTGTAATCGTTACCGTTCGCGATAACGGGGTCGGCATGACAGAGGAGCAGGCTCGTCACCTATTCGCCGGGGATCGGCTTTACTCCTCGGCCGGTACTTCGGGAGAGAAGGGGACGGGTCTTGGGCTGCTCGTCAGCCGGCAGTTCGTGCAGCGAAGCGGCGGGGAGCTATGGGCGGAGAGCACGGCAGGACAAGGGAGCGCGTTTCACTTTACCATCGTCAGAAGAGAGGGAGCAGAGGGATGAAAGTTCTTGTTGTCGACGATGAGCCTGCCATGCTGCTCGCCATGAAGCGATTGCTGTCCGATATCGAAGGCGTCGAGCTCGTGGGATGCTTCCGGAACGCGGAGACGACGCTTGCATTCGTTCGGGAGAACGACGTTCATCTCGCATTCCTCGACATTCAGATCGCCGCGGAGGACGGGCTCCAGCTGGCCCGCGGATTGCAGGCGCTGCGTGCGGACCTTGATATCGTATTCACGACCTCCCATACGGAATATGCGATTCACGCCTATGATGTCTATCCGCTCGATTATATGGTGAAGCCAATCGCCAGAACGCGCCTGGCCCGGACGATCGCCAAGGCGGCCGGCAGGCGCAGCTCCTTGCCTCCTGCCGACGGCGATCCTGTCCTTGACCGTCTGACCGTTCAGGGACTGGGCTGCTTCGAGGTCAGCAGCAAGCAGGCGGGGCCAGTCAATTGGATCTCCAAGAAGAGCATGGAGCTCTTCGCCTACTTGCTCGTGAATAGGGGCCGAAGCGTGAGCAAAGCTCGGTTATTGGAAGACGTCTTTCCGGACATGCCGCATAGGAATGCGGAAACGTATCTTCATACGTCGGTCTATCAGCTTCGCAAAGCGTTATCGCCGCATGGGTTCAAGGAGATGGTGATATCCGCGCAAGAACAATATCGCGTCGATATCGACCAGGCGGATGTCGACTTCATACGGTTCGAAGCGGGCGTGAATGCTTGGACCGCTATCGACGCAACGAATGAGGCGGCGGCGATCGCGCTGGAGAAGCGTTACGCAGGCGATCTGTTCGAAGGCAAGTCCTATGCGTGGGCAGCCGTGGAGCACGAACGGCTGGCCCTTCTCTACGATACCTACGCCAAGCGTCTCGCAAGCGGGCTGCTGACGATGAAGCGATATCGAGAAGCTGCGCAGATTGCGAAGAAGCTGGTCATGCGCAATGAATACGAAGAAGAGGCAACGCTGCTGCTGTTGCGCATACTCGGCGAGACGGGAGATCGACAGTCCTTCCGCGATTATTATGAGCAGCATACGCGATTATTGCTCCAAGAGCTGGGCTTGCAGCCTTCCGAGGGATGTCGAGCGCTCTATGAACAGTATATCGGAATAGGGGGATGAAGATGAACGAGACGATCAAGGGCATGATGCAGCACCGCTCCGTTCGGCAGTTCCAGCCGACGCCGATCGAGGACGACGTGCTGGAGACCATCGTGCTGGCGGCACAGCGTGCGTCGACGTCCAGCAATGTGCAGGCTTATAGCGTCATTGCGGTGAAGGATGCGAAGCTGAAGCAGGAGCTCGCCGAGGTGACGGGCAATCAGCGCAACGTGCTGGAATGCCCGCTGTTCCTCGTGTGGTGCGCCGACCTGCATCGGAATCAGGTGGCCGTGGAAGGCCTTGGGGCCCGCATGGTGTCCGGCACGACGGAGAATCTGGTCGTGGCAACGGTCGATGCGGCCCTTGCGGCACAGAATGCGGCAGTGGCAGCCGAATCGCTGGGGCTTGGCATCGTGTACGTAGGCGGCATTCGCAACGATCTGCGGAGCGTGTCGCGGTTGCTCCGCCTGCCGAAGCTGGTGTTCCCGGTATTCGGGATGTGCATCGGCTATCCCGCCCATGATCCGGGACTGCGCCCGCGGCTCCCGCTGGAGGCTGTGCTGCACCGGGAAGCGTACGCACCCGATGCGGAAGCAGCGGAGGCGGTCCGGCAATATGATGCGGACATGCGCGAGTATTACGTCGAGCGGACCGGCGGGAAGCGGAGTGCGACCTGGTCGCAAGAGATGGCGGCCAAGTACGGGCGACCCGCGAGGGCGGATGTGCGCGATTACCTCGTGGAGCAGGGGTTCATGACGGACACCTGTAAGCCATAATGGTCGGGATGGTTCGGTGAGAGGAGCGGATCGGATTGATGTATCGGGTTGCCATATGCGATGACGACGGGCAGCAGAGGGAACGGGTCAGGCGGATGCTGCTCGCCCTGTCGATGAAGGCCGAAATCGACTTCGAAGTGGCGGAGTTCGATGCGGGCGAGCGCTTGCTCGCGCATTATG
Organism: Bacillota bacterium; assembly: GCA_023433615.1. Lineage (GTDB taxonomy): Bacteria > Bacillota > Bacilli > Paenibacillales > Paenibacillaceae > Paenibacillus_I. The sequence goes on from JAEZCJ010000069.1 coordinate 78,310, forward strand.
CGGAGGGGGAGCCTCCATTTCACATCCTGATTCTCGATATCGAGATGGGCGGCATGGATGGGATTCAGACGGCGCGGAAGCTGAGGGAGATGAAGCGGCATCGCGAGCAGATCGTATTCTTGACGAGCTATGCCGAATACATGCTGGAGAGCTTCGATGTCGTGACATTCCAATATCTCATCAAGCCGGTGGAACCGGAGATCTTCGAAGCCAAGCTGCTGATGCTGTGCCGGTACTTCGAAGAGCGGGAGCAGGACATTCTCATCATCAAGTCGGCGCACGAGGAGATCGTGCTGCGGCAAGAGGACATTATCGCCATCGAAGCGGCCAAGAGCCTGACGGTGAAGAGCAGGCTGCGATTCACGACGATCGATGCCGTGCATGACGGCAAGGGATTGATCTCCAGCTACGCGGCGGCATTGAAGGCTAACAAGTTCCTGCAGATCCATCGTTCGATCCTCATCAATCTCCGCCACGTCCATAAATTTGCGGGCAGCACGGTCATCATGTCGAACGGGATGGGGCTGCCGATCGGCCGGTCCAAGGTCAAGGAAGTGAAGGACGCGGTTACCAAATTCATGATCATGAAGGCGGATTGAGGCGATGGATGCGATGCTGCTGCTTCTTAATGTCGGGATTGCGCTGGTCATGGCCGTGCAAGTGAACTTCTACTTCAACTCCGTGCTTGGCAAGGCGAACAGCAAGCCCAACAAGTGGATCTATATACTGGCCTTTTTTCTCCTGGATATCGTGTACCTGACGATGCTGCTGTCCGCGCTATGGTCCTCGCTATTCGCGCTGGCACTCATCTTCTGCCTGTCGCTCGGCTATGAGGCGCAGCTCCGGCTGAAAATCGTATTCTCCGTCCTGTACGCCGTACTGCTGACGCTGATCAATTCCCTCTGCATCTTCCTGCTCGATCCTTCCATCTTCAACGTAGAGGACATCGCCGAGCTGTCGGACGGATCGGGCCACCTGCTATTCCTGCTGAGCTGCATGATCATGTTCGCGGTCATCCAGATGATCCGGTTCATCGCCGGACGCAGGAGCTATGCGCTGCAGTACCGCTATTATCTGCTGTTCCTCAGCGTACCGCTCATCAGCATTTACCAAGTGAACGTGCTGACGACGTATAGCGAGAAGAACATTCATTACTTCCTGTCGGTAACCGGCTACATCGTGCTGAACGTGCTGGTCGTCTATGTGCTCGACACGGTAATCGCCCGATTCCAGCTGCTGCATGAGAATGCCCAGCTCGAGAAGCAGATGGATTATCAAGATGCCAATTACGAGAAGACGGTCCACAGCTTCAAGAAGATCAAGAGCATCATCCACGATACGAACCAGCAGTTCCTGTATGTCGCCCAATGCATCGAGCAAGGCAAGACAGCAGAGGCTGCCGAGCATATTCGCGTGACGCTGAACCAGATCGAGCAGGTGTATCATAGGGTGAATACCGGCAATCTGGCGGTTGACGCCCTCGTGACGAACGCGCTGAATATCGGACAGGCGAACGGCATTCGCGTCGACACGGAGCTCCATATGCTGGATCGCGTCATACCGATCGAGCGTTACGACCTCTGCATCGTGCTGGGGAATATGCTGGATAATGCGATTGAGGCTTCGAAGAAGGTCAACATCGCCGAAGACCGGCATATCCGCATTCACATTCGCGCAAGCGAGACCGCACTATACGTTCGGATCCGCAATCTTGTGGACCGGGAGATTACCGATCTGCGAAGCCGTAAACCGAGCCCCGAATATCATGGCTTCGGCTTGACGAACATTAGACGCATCTGCGAGAAGTACGGCGGACACATGACGATCGAGACCGTGTCCCGCACCTTCGACAATATGGTAGTGCTGCCTTATCTCACGGAAGAATCCCCGGCTTGAATTGCCGTTCGGGGATTCTTTTCTTCGTTTCGGGGCTTACCGCCGCGTTCCCGTTCGCCTTCTGTGTATGATGAGGGCAGCAAGGGGAGCAAGTCGAGCAACCACCATTCCGAAGGAGAAAGAGGGAGTAACGATGATGATGATGATGATGAAGTGGAAAAAGACGGGCGCGGCGGCCATGGCAGCCTTGCTGCTCGCGCTGCCGGTCGCGGAGCGCGACGCGAATGCAAGCAGCGGAACGGCAGGCACCGCGACCCGTGACACGGCTCGCGAAGTGGCAGAAGCGCTGACCGGCGGATATGGCGCGAGCGCCGTGCAGTACGCGATCCGGGACGAAGGGAGGTTCGCATTGTCGGAGGGAATCGGGCTGCAGGAGGATGGCAGCTTGGCGCCGATCGCGACGGATACGATGTTCGGCATCGCCTCGATCAGCAAGATGCACGTGACCGCATCGGCGATGATGCTGGCCGACGCAGGCAAGCTCGACATCGACCGGCCGTTAACGGCATACATCCCGGAGTTCCGGATGGCCGACGAACGCTACGAGCAGATTACGCCGCGCATGCTGATGAATCACTCAGCGGGCTTGTATGGCTCGCATTATAAGAACAGCATGTTCTTCGACGACAACAATATGGAGAACTACGAGATGCTGCTGGAGAACCTGCGCAGCGAGCGGCTGAAGTCCGATCCGGGTGAGTATTCCGTCTATGCCAACGACGGCTTCCAGCTGCTGGAGCTGCTGGTGGAGCGGGTGAGCGGGATGAGCTACACTGCGTACCTGGCGCAGAAGGTGAGCGGTCCGCTGGGGCTGACGGGCACGAAGACGCCGCTCGACGCGTTCGACCGCGGCCGCCTGCAGCCGGGCAGGCTGCTAGGCCTTCCGTGGGTGTTGCCGACCGAGAGCACGAACGTCATCGGCACCGGCGGCGTCTATTCGACGGCAGAGGAGCTGACGCTGTTCGCGGAAGTGTTGACGGGCGAGCGGCCGGAGCTGCTGTCCGCAGATGCGGCCGATGCGATGGCGCAGCCCGAATACAGGAAGGGCGTATGGGTCGAGGATGAGCAGAACATTTTCGGCTACGGCTTAGGCTGGGATTCGGTTGATCTGGCTCCATTCGGCGATTACGGCATCCGGGCGCTGACCAAAGGCGGCGATTCGACGGTGTATCACTCGGCGCTGATTGCCTTGCCGGACCATCAGGTGTCGATCGCGCTGTTGACCGTCGGGAGCAATTCGCTCTACAATACGGCTGCCGCAACGAAGATACTGCTGGCGTACCTGCAAGAGACCGGGCGAATCGCAGCCGTTCACCCGGACATCGCCTTCGAGCCGCCCGTACCGCAAGCCATGCCTGACAGCATGAAGGCCTATGCCGGCCTCTACGGGTCCATGGCCCCGCTGCAACGCATCGCGATCGATGATGGCGCAATTGAATTGCCCTACCTATTGGGCGGCTTCATCCCCGAGCAGACCTACGTCTACACCGGCAACGGTACATTCACCGGTCCGGACGGACGCACGGCCATCAGCTTCGACGATCAGTCGAACGGCAACACGTATATGCGCGTCAGGAGCGTACTGGAATTCCCGGGCCTCGGACAATCGGTGCTTGCTTATTACGAATCGCAGAAGCTGGAGGATAACGCCATAGACGAATCCGTTGCCGATGTCTGGAAGGGACGCAGCGGCAAGACCTATTATGCGCTCGACGAGGCTATCAACTCGCAATCCTATTTGTCGCCGGCGGCCTTGAGCAAGGTCGTTGCATTCGACGAGCAAGGCGGCTATGCGAACAATGCGCGCGTCCTGGATGCGGACCATGCGGTGAACGCCGTCGAGATCCCGGTCATGAACGGCCGCGACGTGACCGATCTGGCATTCACGCGTTCCGCCGGCATCGAATACCTGAAGGCCGACGGCCGCGTCTATGTCGGGGAAGAGGCCGTGAAGCCGCTCTACGAGGGAGCAGCATCCATCGTGACCATTCCGGCAACGGGTTATGTCCGCTGGTTCAAGGTCGGCGAGGGAGCCGCAGGGCGTACGATGAAGGTGGCGCTTCCGGCGCGTAGCGGGTTCGCCGTCTATGACGCGAACGGCATGCCGGCGAATATCACGGCAGCCACCGGGACGAATACGGCCGTGCTGCCGGAGAACGGCTTGATCGTCTTCGGCGGCCAACCGGGCGATGTCATGAAGATCACGCTGACATCCCGCTAACCCGTGAATTGCCGCTCCGACCGGGCATGCAAGGCAAGATTGAGATCATGTCCGCTCGGCTTCTGGAATACCCGGAGGCCGAACTCGGGCACAACGGCAAGGATATGGTCGAATATATCGGACTGGATGCCCTCATACACGCTCCACCTGATATCGTTCGTGAAGGCGTAAATTTCGATAGGCAGGCCGGTCTCGCCGGGCGACAGCTGTCTCACCATGATCGTCATGTCCTTGTGGATCATGGGATGCTGCTGGAGATAATGCTGAATGTACATGCGGAACACGCCGATATTGGTAAGCGCGCGACCGTTGACGCGATTGGAAGTGTCGAGGTCAGCGTTATGGGCTTCAATCTCGCGCACCTTATCCAGAATATATTCGGACAGGTAATGAATGCTCTTGAACTTCGCGATCCATTCTTCCGAACAGAACGTTATGCTGCTGGTATCGATGAATATGGAGCGTTTGATCCGCCGTCCGCCGGCATTCTGCATCCCGCGCCAGTTCTTGAAGGAGTCCGAGATTAAGGCGTAGCTAGGAATCGTGACGATCGTTTTATCCCAGTTCTGTACCTTTACGGTGTTGAGCGAGATATCGATGATATCTCCGTCAGCGCCGTATTTGGGCATCTCGATCCAGTCGCCGACGCGGACCATATCGTTGGAGGACAACTGGACGCCGGCTACAAGCCCTAACAGCGAATCCTTGAACACCAGCATCGTTACCGCCGAGAGCGCGCCGATGCCGCTTAGCAGAATAAGCGGGCTCTCGCCGATCAGGTTGGCGATCAGCAGGATGCCGGAGATGACGAACACGATGATTTTCACGACTTGAATGTAGCCTCTGATCGGTCTGGCCTTGGAGATTTCGTATGTCCGGTAAATATCGTTAACGGCATTGAGGAAGGAGCTGATGACCAGGGTGCCGACGATAATCATGTAGGTCCATACCCCTGTTACAATGAGTTGTTGATAAGCCGGGAACGTCGATGAGAAATAGTAGATGATGATCGCCGGGACAAAGTGCGAGAGCTTACGGAAGACCTTGTGCTCCAGGATGATGTTATCCCACTCGTAGCGGTTATTCTGAATGATTCTCGTAATGATCGTGAGCACGACTTTCTTGGCGATATAATTCGCGAGGATGCTTAGCAAGGCAATCCCCACGATCAGGATGATATTCGTTAAGTAACCCGTCGCCTCGCTGTTTACGCCTGCTTGGATGAGCCATTGTTCGATGAATGCCATGGTTTCCTCCTTCGCGGATAGTAGAAGTGTCCGTCTAGTATAACATAAGGCGGAATCGCGTTTAGGCCCTGCCGCAGATCGTTAGTTCCCCGAAATGACCGCTTACCCCTGAATTTTGCCGCTTAACGCAAAAGCATTTTCCAATCCTCAGCCGACGCGTACATTGATGGTGATCACATCCAGGAATCGAAAGGCGGTTAACGCATGAAAGCTGGGGTCCTAATAATCGTTGGTTTACTCGTCTTAGCCGGAACTGCAGTCGGGATATTCGCCTATCTGAACAGGCCGATATCGGAAGAGGCCGTTACCGAGAGAATCGCGCAGCATCTAGCGAAGGTGGTGGAGAAAAGCGACTCCTTATCCAGCGCGTTATTGACCATACATTCCGACAAGACCGGATACTCGGAACAATTCGCCGTAGGCACGATGCGGCATGCCTCCGATCAACCCGTTCGCATCGACAGTCAATATCATTCAGCAAGCGTAGGGAAAACCATGTGCGCCGCCGTCTTCGGCATGTTGGTAGACGAGGGTAAGATCCGCTATGACGATACGATCCGTACATGGCTGGGCGACGACGTCCTTCAGGGACTGTTCGTGATCGACGGCACGGACTATAGCGGGCAAGTCACGATTAGGCAGCTATTGAGCCATACCTCAGGCGTAGGCGATTATTTCGAGGGTCCGGTGAAGAGCGGTCTGCCGATGCTGGAGATGATCGCGGCCAACCCGGATCGATCCTTCACGCCGAAGGATCTGATCGCCTTCACGCGGGACTATCAAGAGCCGGTCGGACTGCCCGGACAGCAATTCTATTATTCGGATACAGGCTACATTCTGCTCGGTCTCATCCTGGAAGCGATCGAAGGCCGAGCCTATTCGGCAATTCTGGAAACGCGATTATTCGAGCCGCTGGGCATGAACGATAGTTATCTCATGTTCGCTCGAGCGGAACCGGCCGACATTGTCGGGGTATACGCGAACGGCATCGACTTAAGCGACCGGCAAGCATTGTCGGTCGACTGGTCAGGCGGCGGCGTCGTCACGACGATGAATGATCTCTTGACGTTCATGAGGGCACTCGTCAGCGGGTCGCTATTATCGGATGAAGCGTATGGACAGATGACCGATTTTGAGCATCGCTATGATAAAGGGATTTATTACGGCATGGGCATGATGGCCTTCGACTTCAGCGAATTGTCATTCCTATTAGGCTCGATGTCCGATGTATATGGCGGCGTAGGCGCTACGGGGACGTACGTCTTGTATGATCCTGCGGAGGACACTTATTATGTTGCGAACTTCGGTTCCTTGGATTACGCAGAGAAGAGCATCGAGGAATTCGTAAAAATTAGAATGATTTATGGTAGGATGATAACGGAATAGCGCAGGTCCTATGTTGGCATTAGGAGACGTACAGGATGGTTCAATTACGATGCTCTAGCAAGGTGTACGACAAAATCAGGCAAGAATTAGCCAAGTACCAGATTGACGTGCAGCAAGACAGCGATCTGGTCCTCGTCGAACGCGGGCATGACATGCCTAGCGACAAGCCGTGCATCGTATTCGATGCGATTGACTACATGGACGTGGTCCGGCTCTTGGTCTCCGGCATTCGAGAGGACGTTCATTATAGGCATACGCTAACGGGCTTAAGCGACAATAAATTTGCCGTCATGGAACCGCAAGATGTGTTCTACCTGGAGGCAGGCGCGGACGGCCTGACGGCCTATACCGGCACCAAGCCCTACAGCGTCAAGGAAACTTTGCATTACTACGAAACCATGTGGGCAGCCGTCGGCTTCATCCGAATCAATAAGTCGCAGCTCGTGAATCTGCTTCGCGTGAAGGAGATCATCCCATGGTTCAACTCCAGGTATGTCCTTCGAATGGAGAACGGCGCCGAGCTCGAAGTATCCAAGATGTTCTCGAAGAAGCTTCGCAATACACTCAACATGTAGGGGAATGAATATGGGGAAAATCCATTTAGAGAATACGATCAAGTCCTTCTTTCTTGGCCTCTTCATAGGCATCGCCCTGCAGTTCTACGACCGCTTCGATGCGTCGATCGAGGATGTTGCGCTGCGGGTATTGGCCAGCGGGAGCATCGGGTTCATTATCGGCCTCATAACGGAATGGCTGACATCGATTCTGCCGATCCGCATGGCCAATGCGCGTATGTACTTCTTCATCAACAACGTCATTGCGCTCGTCGTTACGGCAATCCTGATGGGATCCTCCGTATTGATCGTATCGGCCGATGAACGAATGGGCATGAAGGAGATCGCGCAGATCATGCTGATCGTTCTCGGCATTGTCTGCTTGGCCAATCTGTTCGATTATGGGATGTACCGCCGTGCCCAGAGCAAATTGCGCCGATTCAAGATGTCCATGAAGGATCAATGAGGATTCCGGGGGAGTCGCTCGGTCTCTATGAGGAGAACGGAGCTGCCCCCGCTCAAGTGAGGCTCACAACCTGGTTGATCTCCGTACCCTCCGTATTCTTGCCTAACATTCTGCTCAACATAAATTTGACCATCTTGAACGAGTTGCCGGTGTCCCAATATTCGGCTGTATGGGCATCCACCTTGATGAGAACCAGATTGGGGTCATCCACCGTCGTCTCCAGCAGCTGCTCATACATCGGATTCCAGAATTGCGCGATCTTCTTCCTATCGTCGACCAATTCGGCATCGCCCCGGATCGAGACATAGGACTTGCCCATATAGGCTACGTTCACGTGCCGGTTCCGGAGCAGCTCGTGGAATTTGTCGCTGTCTTTCTTGGTCAGGAACCACAGGTTGCCGTCGAACTCGATATCCTGGGTACGCATGGGGCGCGAGACCAATCCTTCCTCCGACACTGTCGTAAGCATCGCGATATCGATATCCTTGATTAATGCATGAACCGTTCGGATCGCATCTTGATGGTCGGTAACGGTATTCGTCATGGGATCACCTTTTCGCGGGAGATTAACGCCTATTTTCCCCTTGTTCCGCTGCATTATTCTGGACGCGCATAGCTCGAACAGGCATTGTTGGGGCAATGTTCGCGCAATGTTGAAAATTTCATATGAAAATAGCGTCGATAATCGACATTAACTATCGTATAATAAGAGTTACAATCTTAGGATATAAGGGCGGTAATAATGAGCAATCCACATGTGAAAACAGACGTGATCTTAATTGGTGCCGGAATCATGAGCGCGACATTGGGTTCCCTGTTGAAGGAATTAGTGCCGGATTGGAGCATCACCGTGCTGGAACGGCGCGCCACTGCAGGAGAGGAAAGCTCGAACGAATGGAACAATGCGGGAACGGGTCATTCCTCGCTGTGCGAGTTGAACTACACCGTCGAGAAGCCGGACGGCTCCATCGACATTAGCAAGGCAATCAAAGTGAACGAGGAGTACCAAGTATCCAAGCAGTTTTGGTCGTATCTCGTGAAGAGCAACTTGATCCGCAATCCGCGGGATTTTGTCGTGCCCGTGCCTCATATGAGCTTCGTCCAAGGCGATCAGGACGTGAATTTCCTGCGCAAGCGTTCCGAAGCGCTCGCCGGCAACCCGCTGTTCGAGGGGATGGAATTCTCCGACGATCCGGATAAGCTGTTGGAATGGATCCCGCTTATGATGAAGAACCGGAAGCTGGATAAGCCTGTAGCGGCAACAAGAATCGAGTCGGGGACCGACGTGAACTTCGGCGCGCTGACGCGCATCTTGTTCGGTCATCTGAAGAATCAGAACGTGGACATCAAGTATAAGCACAATGTCGATGATATCAAGCGCGCTAGCGACGGCTCTTGGGAATTGAAAGTGCGAAATGTGGACAGCGGCGCCTTCGAGCGCCATTCGGCCCGCTTCGTCTTCATCGGCGGCGGTGGCGGAAGCCTGCATCTGCTGCAGAAGTCCGGCATTCCGGAGGGCAAAGGGATCGGCGGCTTCCCGGTCAGCGGGCTGTTCATGGTGTGTCAGAAGCCGGAGATCGTGGCGCAGCATCGCGCCAAGGTATACGGCAAGGCCGCGATCGGCGCGCCGCCGATGTCCGTGCCGCATCTGGACACCCGGGTGATCGACAAGAGGGAATCGCTGTTTTTCGGCCCGTTCGCGGGATTCTCGCCGAAGTTCCTGAAGTTCGGCTCCATGTTCGATCTCCTCACTTCGGTGAAGCCGCATAACTTGACGACGATGATGGCGGCAGGCGTCAAGAACGTGCCGCTGACCACTTATCTGATCAAGGAAGTCATGCAGTCCAAGGAGAAGCGCATGGACGCGCTTCGGGAATTCGTTCCGAATGCCAAGAGCGAGGATTGGGACCTATTGATCGCCGGCCAGCGCGTGCAGATCATTAAGGATACCGACGCCGGCAAGGGAACGCTGCAATTCGGCACCGAGGTCATAAGTGCAGCAGACGGCTCGATCGCGGCGCTGCTCGGCGCCTCGCCAGGCGCTTCGACCGCTGTATCGGTCATGCTCGAGGTCATCCGCAAGTGCTTCCCGCAGCAGATCAAGGCATGGGAGCCGAAGATCAAAGCGATGATTCCGTCGTACGGCGAGTCGCTGCTCCAGAACCCAGCGCTCATAAGCGAGATTCATCATGAAACAGCGGAGACGCTCGGTCTTACGGGCAAGAAGCAAGCCCATACAGCGTAAGTAGGCAATCGTAATGAACCAGCGGAAGTCAAGGCGATCGACATCGTCCCTTGGCTTCCGTTTTTGCGTATGAGGGAACGCTGAAACAATCCTGCGGCTCCTCGCGTCTATAACCAGAGAGGGAGGCGAGAAGCAGGATGAAATTCCGTAATTCCATGATCACCTTAGGGATATGTGCAGGCTTGATCGGCGGCATGTCATCGGCCTACGCGGAGGAGATTACGAAGAAGAAGCCGTTAGACGAAGTATTCGATCAGACGGTCATCGTGCCGTTTCAATATCAAGGCAAGGCATTCGTGAACGGCCAGAAGATTGACGTATTCGGGGACTACTCGATCGTGCACAGGGATGGGCGCGTATTGGTCCCGATTCGATTAATGGGCTTCCTGGCCACGCAAGTCGATTATAAGCAAGGGTCATGGGAGGCTTCGTGGCAGGCGCAGCGGCCGGATGAGGTGCTGCTCACGAATGCCAAGCAGAAGAAGACGATCAAGTTCACGGTGAACGACAAGACGATGCTGGTCAACAACGTACCCCATAAGATGGATGTCGCCCCGCAGTCGGTTAACGGCCGGATCGTGCTGCCGCTGCGAAGCGCGGCTGAAGCGCTCGGCAAGCAGATCGATTGGCTGGACGGTCTGATCCTCATGGGTGAAGAACCGATCCATCTGCAGCATCCCAAGACGAAGGCGATTACGCCTAGCATTAAGGCCCAACTGGAAGACAAGCGGCAGCGTGTCGATTACGAGAAGGTTGTAAGTCCCCTTACGAAGCTCGGGAATGCGAGCTACTACGTGAAGCGGACATACCACGCCACGGGCGTAACCGAGACGCTGATGAAGCGGGAGGATGGCAAGCAGGAAGCTGCTACATTGAAGCTGCCGAGCGGTGCCGGGCTCTCCGATGCGCAACTGGTCGGTCAGGAGCTATTCTATATCGCGACGGTCGACGACCAAGGGACCTTGTATGCGCATGACTTGCAGAAGAATCAATCGCGCCGCATCGCGGAGATCGGCACCTGGGATCCGACATGGGGATGGCTGGGGGAGGTGCAATACGTCGACGGACAGCTGTATGTCATCTTGCATAGAGGGGACAACACGATGGGCGGCGAGTCCTTATATCGGATGGTGAACGGCGAAGCGCAGCGTGTGGCGGATGCCAAAAGCTTCAACAATTACGTTATCGACGGACAGGAGCTGTATGCAGCTTATTTTCACCCCATGTTCGACCCCGGGAACAACCTTATCCGGACCGACATGGCGACAGGACAGGAGACGGCGCTCGGTCAGCCGGGTTACGCCTATGGCATCAATCGTACCATCAGCGAAGAGAGCGTAGGCTACCGCACGGTACATGGGCTGTATATCTCAGGGGGCTATCTCTACACGTTAGGCTATCTCGAGAGCGATCCGAAGGACGTAAGCGCGGTATACCGGATCGATCTGAAGGATCAATCCCAGGTGAAGCTGACAGGCCACGCAAGCGAGTTCTGGATGGCGGGCGATCAGATCTACTACATCGATGCCGCAGCAGGGAATCTGAAGGCTGTCGGCGCAGACGGCGGCAACGATCGGACGCTGGTTCAACAACGCGTGATGAACGTGCGGCTGCATGACGGAAGCTTGTATTACACCGTGAACGCGGAGGGAGCCGCCTCCGAGGTCGGCGTGCTGTACCAGTATAAGACCGCGACGGGACAGCAGCTGAAGCGAAGCGATAAGTCCGTTGCCTCTTACTATATCGGGAAGTCCGGATTGTATTACGTGTCGAAGGGCTACGCCGCAGGCTTGTATCGGGCGGAGCCGGACGGGCGCAATGTGCGGCTGGTCAATGACAACATCGAATGGGCAGTGATCTCCGATGCCGGCGTGACATACACGTTGACCTATGAGGAAGGCATATTCGCCGTAAAATGATCGGAGAGGCGCAGCATGCCGCTGAGGCATGCTATAATGCTAGCAAATGGTCTAGGGGGAGTCACGATGAGCAGCACTGACAAGCTAGCGACATATGCGCTATCCGACATCAAGCACCTGAAGGTCCACGGGCGAACGACCGGGGACCTCTCGCCGCTGGCCTTATTCTGGACAGCCAGCGGGCTGGAGTGGAATGCCAGAGGATCTGAGCTGTGGGTGGAAGTCGAGGCGGACTATACGGTCTATGAGCCATGGATCACCATCCTGGTGAACCAGGTACCCGTGAGCAGGCAGATGCTGCCTGCCGGCAAATATTGGATCCCCGTGTTCCGGGGCATGGATAAGGACACGGTCAAGAATATCCGCATCGTCAAGGACGTGCAGGCGATGAGCGGCGATCCAGGGCATTCCTTGCTGGTTCACGCGGTGAAGTTCGACGGCGAATTCCTGCCGATCGATGACAAGCCGCACCGCTTCGAATTCATCGGGGACAGCATCACGTCCGGCGAAGGCGCGATCGGCGCGAAGGCCGAGGCGGATTGGATTCCGATGTGGTTCAGCGCCGTGCACAATTACAGCGCGATGACGGCTGCCGCCTTCAATGCTGACTATCGCGTCATCTCGCAGAGCGGCTGGGGCGTGCTCACGAGCTGGGATAACAACCCGCACGCGAGCATACCGCGGTACTACGGACAAGTATGCGGATTGCTGAAGGGCGAGAAGAACGAAGCGTTAGGCGCGCTCCGGCCCAATGACTTCGCTGCCTGGCAGCCGGATATCGTCGTCGTGAATCTGGGGACGAATGACGGAAGTGCCTTCAATACGCCGGAGTGGCGCGATCCTGAGACGGGATCGGTCCATAAGCAGCGGATGGAAGCGGACGGCTCTTACAATCAAGAAGACTTGCAGACGTTCATGGATGCGGTCGAGCAGTTCCTCATTCAGTTAAGAGGGTACAACGGGCAGGCGCACATCGTGTGGGCATACGGCATGCTCGGATTGCCGATGCTGCCGGCGATCCAGCAGGCGGTGGGAGCGTACAAGGACCGGACAGGCGACAACCGCGTGTCGATCTGCGAGCTGCCCGCTACGACGGAGGAGTCCGTCGGCGCAAGATCACACCCGGGTGCGCTAGCCCATGAGCGGGCTGCGGAGGCGCTGGCCGCGCATATTCGACGCATACTAGAAGCATAAGCATAAGCTTAAGCTTGAGAGCCTGAGGCCATCCGCAATCGGATGGCCTTACGCATGTCTCGGATACGCCGTGCAAGACCGCAAGAATGATCAAAACTCGTATCGCAAGAACATGTACAGTAGTACTACCCACCGGAGGCCAAGCCATGAATCACAGTGAATCGGTAACCCGTGCGATTGCCTATATCGAGAAGTATCTGTTGGAGGGGCTCACGCTGGACGAGGTGGCGGCCACAGTTGGATATTCGCCGTATCATTTTCACCGCATCTTCCAATCCGTCACGCATAGCTCCGTCATGGATTACGTTCGCAGACGAAGGCTGACGCATGCCGCCCGCGACTTGCTGCATACCGACCGAAGAATCATCGAGATTGCGATTGCTTACCGATTCGAGTCGCAAGAGGCGTTCACGCGTGCCTTCCGGAGAATGTTCACCGTCTCGCCGGGACAATTCCGGAAGCAGCAGGCGAAGCACAATGCGCCGATGCGCATGCTTGAGCGTCCCGCGCTGAACGAGGCGAGTCTGAGGCACTTGTACAACGGCGTCACCCATGAGCCGAGGATCGTCTCGATGGAGCGGATGAGGTTAATCGGCATGAAGCTCCGCGGCTTCGATCCCGGCGAGATCAGCGCGTTGTGGAGCCGTTTCAGGGCGCGGTCAGCGGAGATTCAAGCGCGACGCGATCCGTCGCCGGTCTATTATGCCGTCATTGCACCTGAAGGCGAACAGTGGGAAATGACGTATACCGCATGCGTTGAAGTGAGCGAGGAGGGGGTGCAGCCGGAGGGAATGGTGATTACCGTACTGCCCGCGAGAACGTATGCCGTGTTCTCGCATAGGGGGCAGCTCGACAGATTGCAGGACACGTACCAATACATCTACAGCAGCTGGCTGCCTCGTTCGGGGCGAGTGCGGCTGGAGGCTCCGGAATTCGCGCGTTATGACCATCGTTATCGAGGACCGTCGAACGAAGAATCGGAATTCAAGATTTACATTCCTGTTCGTCCTACGGACAATTAGGCAGCAGCCAATGAGAGGAGCGGAAATCGCGACATGAATGCAGGGATCTGCGAAGCGAGCATAACAGATGATGCGTTGGAGATGACTTTTCCTATCATTGTCATGTATCCGACCGATACGCCTGAAGGAGCCGACCGGCTCGGACCTTATCCGCTAGAGGCTGCCCGTGATGCGCAGCCTTCGCCAGACCGATACCCGCTGGCAATGATCTCGCACGGCAGCGGAGGTTCGCCGCTCGTATACCGCACGCTGGCCCGGCATCTGGCACGCAGCGGCTTCGTCGTCGGCATGATCGAACACCCATGCAATAACCGGAACGACAACAGCTGGGAAGGGACAATTCGGAATCTCGCCAATAGGCCGAAGCATCTTCGCATGGCAATCGATTGGCTGCATAGGAATGAACGGCTCGGACAACACATACAGCCGAATGCCGTATCGATCATCGGGCATTCCTTGGGCGGCTATACAGCGCTGGCTGCAGCGGGTGGAGTGCCGACCGCGTTCGCGCACGAGTCGCAGGGCGGCATCGAGCGGCGCATCGAGGTCATGCCTGACCATCGCATCCAGTCGCTGGTGCTGCTCGCGCCGGCCTCGGTCTGGTATCGCGAAGCGGGTGCACTGCTCGCAGTGGACCTGCCGATCCTGCTGCTGGATGCGGAGAAGGATCCGTATACACCGCCGTTCCATGCGCAGATCATTATCGGCGGTGTAGCGGACCCGCTGAAGATCGCATATCGCACGATCGAGAACGCCGGGCACTTCTCCTTCTTGAGTCCGTTCCCCGAGGCCATGGTGTCGCCGTCCTTCCTCCCTTCGCAGGACCCGCCGGGCTTTGATCGCGTGCGATTCCATGAACGGCTCAATAGGGATGTGTCGGATTTCCTGCTTCGGCATGGGCGTGATGAGTAACGCAGACGCAGGTTTATTGGAAGCGAGGCAATGACTTCAGCGGCATTGCCTTGCTTATTCATCGTTCAGAAGGACAGGAGAGCGGCCGTGTACGATACGGATGTCAGGATGCAAGCGACGGTTCGGATGTGATTCCAATTCATCCATTCGGCGATGAAGGTGCTCCAGAACTGATGTCCCTCAGCATGGTCCTGCCGCACGGAAGCAAGCTTATTGTTCAAGGGGACACTGACAGAGTGACCAAAAGTGTAAATACGGCGGTTGAAAAAGCGTTAGTAACTCCCCAACACAATGCCGAAGCAGGCGACGTTCAGCAGCACCGTGACGCCCGCGCCGATGAGCAAGCCTTGCAACAGTCCCTTGTTCTTCCTGCACAGAATCAAGGCAGGGATCAAATACAAGAGCTGCGTGACGCTGATCAGGACAAAGGCAACCGGGTAGATAAAGTTCAACAGATGGAGCAGCGCAAGCAGCCCGATGCCCTTCCATACTTGAAGCATATGGCCTTCAGGCCGTGCCGGCTCTTTATTCGGTTCGTCCAATCGGCTCGCCTCCCGTTCTGAGCTTGAATTCGTCCCTCAGTTCTGCCAGCTTGAGTTCTTGATCGCCTCGGTAGAACATGTTATAGGTGTCGAAAGGAATGATGCGCCCGTCCGGGTGGACGATGTGGACGCAAGACTTCTTCACGGACCGCACATCGAAATTATATGGATCCAAGAACTGCATAATGATCACCCGGAACACATTGTCGTAGCTGATCGTGTCGGGAACGGCGAACAGGGGCAGGCAGCACAATAAATTCCGCAGCGAGAGGGCAGAGGATTCGGGCGAATGCGCGGTCGAGAACAGGTCGAATATGCGGGACTTCAACGTCTGATCCTGTTCGAACACGATCGTATTGCGGCCGCCCTCCAACAGTACTTGCGGGTCGATCATCCCCGTCAGCGGCACGACCTCGTCACCGAGCTTGAGCGCATACCCCATCGCCAGGCAGTCCGGGTGGCAAGGGACGGGAATGACATCCTCTGCGCGGAATACGCCGGATTGGTCGATAATCTGCTGACGAACTTCGCTTAAGGTGAGGCGGTCCTTCGCGGGATCATAGTCCTCCAGGCGGCCGGCAGCCTGTATCGGCTGGAAGGTGACGCCTCGCACGGCGGGCTGCTTCAACCCATACTGGATAATCTCTCCGACCTCGTGGTCATTGAGCCCCTTCTTCAGCGTGACGACGAGCGTCGTCGAGATGTTGAATTCATTCAGATGCTCGAGTGCCTTGCGCCTGATGTCCCGCAGATCGGCGCCGCGCAGCTCCATCAGCGTCTCCCGCCGGAAGCTGTCGAACTGCAGGTACAGCTCGAACCCCGGCATATACCCGGCCAGACGCTTGGCGAATTCGCGGTCCTGCGCGATACGAATGCCGTTCGTATTGACCATAATATGCTTGATCGGCTTCTGCTTGGCGAGATCGAGAATCTCGAAGAACTGCGGGTGGATCGTCGGCTCGCCGCCGCTGATCTGCACGATATCGGGCTCGCCTTCATTGCGGACGATCGCGTCGAGCATCGCCTCGATCTGTTCTAGCGAGCGCCATGTCTCCCGTTCGGGCGAGGACTGCGCATAGCAGATCGGGCACTGCAGATTGCAGCGGTCCGTGACCTCGATCAGCGTCAGGCAGCTGTGTTGCTCATGATCGGGGCACAGTCCGCAATCGTAGGGACAGCCGTACTTGATCGGCGTGTTCCAGTGAAGCGGCATCTCCGCAGGCTTCAGGAACTCCCTGCATCGCTTATAATAGTCGACGTCGGTGGAAATCAGCACCTTCTCCCTGCCATGATGGCCGCAGTACTTGAGCAGGAACACCTGATCGTCCTCGATAATGACCTTCGCTTCCACCTTGCGCAGGCATTGGGAGCAGATGCTGTTCGTCAATTCATAGAAAAGATAAGGCCGGTTGCTAGTGGGCATCGCTGGATTCCTCCATCCGGGAATTGTGGGGGGCTCGAAGCCATTGGCGCATTAAGCTGATGTAGTAGAATAAGCCGATCAGGCAAGCAAGCTGGATGTTGTTCAGTCCGAGATAAGGGTGCGGCGTAGGCTTGATGAAGTCGATTCCTAGACGGAAGGCGAGATAGCCTGTCATGAACAGCTGGAACACCGCGCCGTCTGGGAGACGCCTGCGATTTTTTACCCCTATCAGGAATAATCCAAGCAGCAGCAAGAACGCAATTTCATAGAGCTGGGTAGGGTGGCGGGAGACGCCGTCTCCAAAATCAACCCCCGTAACCCAGCCTGTAGGCGTCCCATAGGTATGGTCATCCAGCCCCGTCATGAAGCAGCCGATCCGTCCGATTGCCATGCCGAGAATGATTGGCAGTGCCATATCATCGCCTGTAGACTGGGTCACGCCGATGCGCTTCTTCACCCATTCTACGCCGATGAGACCGCCAAGCAGACCGCCGACGATCGTCTTCCCCTCCATGAGGTAGGTGTAGTTGTTCCAATTGTCGATGGTGAGACGGGGGTCCTCCAGCCAATACAGCACCTTCGAGCCCAAAGCCGCGCCTAGGATGGCGCCGACGATGATCCAGATGCTCTTGACCGCCGGCAGCCTCTCCTTCCTGCGCGTATACAGATACACGCGGAAGCCGATGAAGTAGGCGAGCGCTTCGAAGAGCACATGGGGATGCAGCTTGAACAGACCGAGATCGATCCAGATGGGGAAAGTCATTGCCGGCCTCCCTGTATGGTACTATTATCCAGTATAGGGAGTATTCTTGATGCGAGGGGATATTCCTGCATAAAAGCAGACTGGATACAGCGGCTAGCGGACGTTGGGAGGAGCAATGCGTAAGTTTTGGACAGCATCAGTAGTTTTTGTAATGGTTGCTGTTATTGCAGGCTGCGTCGGCAATCGATCGGCCCCTTTAACGGATCAAGAGGTTGGCGACTATATCGCTGATCAGGAGATCGATGCAATTGCAGTCGAATTCATTAACGATGACTTCGTGGTTGTACTCTATCAACAGGGGAGTGTCTCAGGCTTCCATATGCTCTACAAAGATCCAGAGGGGAATATCCAAGACCCCTCTGTCCACGGGTTCGATTCGGAGTCAACGCCAGTACACCTATCGGGATCAGCCGCTAGACACCCATTCGTTACGGTTATCGTGAATGATGCTTCGATGATGGAAAGGGCGGATCGGATTGAAGTGACGTTCGAGGATGGAAGGGTCGTTCGCAGGAAGCGGATGGGGAAGGGGGCTATCATCCCGTACGGAACGGAGATCAATGGCAGCATGTCCTATTCGTCCGTCGTGCTATACGACGCGGAGAATAGGGAAGTGTATGCATATCCATCATAAAGCGGATGTCTTATACGGCAATATTAATAATAGGAGGCGGCTGCACCATGAAGGATGAAGTCTACAAGTACAACATCGAACGCTGGGAAGCGCTGGCGAAGGCGAATGCCTTGTTCACGCGCCCCAATCTGGAGCTGGACCGGGATTCGGCGCGCGCGTATCTCGACCTGGAACGGCTTGGCTTGGACATGGAATTGGCCGGGATGCGCGTGTTATGCTTGGCCAGCGGCGGCGGGCAGCAGTCCGCGGCATTCGCGCTCTTGGGGGCAGACGTGACGGTGCTGGACATCTCTCCGTCGCAATTGGAGCGCGACAAGGCCGCTGCCGAGCACTATGGTGCAACGATTGTCTGCGTGCAAGGCGACATGCGGGACTTATCCGGCTTCGCCGAGGATGCGTTCGATATCGTCTGGCATCCCTATTCGCTCAATTTCGTGCCGGATGCGCGGGTTGTTTTTCGCGAAGTGGCCAGAGTATTGCGAGAGGGCGGGCTCTATCACCTGATGTGCGCGAACCCCTTCTTCTCCGGCGTTACGCATCGGGATTGGAACGGGGAGGGTTATACCGTCAAGGTGCCGTACGAGGATGAGGTCGCGACTTCCTATCCGGATCAGGAATGGGTGTATGACCCAGCCGAGGCCGATGGCCCGATTCAAGAGCCGAGGGAGTATAAGCAGACGATGAGTCGGATCATGAACGGACTGATACAGGAAGGCTTCGCGTTAGGCTATTTCTCCGAGGTGTCCGGGTGGTATCCGGAAGCGCCGCCGGGAAGCTGGGGGCACTTCACGCGGATGGCGCCGCCCTGGATGGAGATGAATTGGATCTACAACCCCATGATGCGCGTGAGCTTCTCCGGGTTGGAGACAAAATAGACCGTGGTAACCGCAGAGCCGTCTTGGCTTGTCGCGAACGCCAATGCAATAGGGGGCTTCTCGCTGCGCTGCAGGAGAAGTCCCCTTTGTCCGCTGATCCATGCGTGGCGGACCTGCCCCGTGAGCGAGCCCTTGCCGGCGATGCCGGTGAAGAACGCGCCGATGCGATCGCGGCCGAGAATCGGATTGCGCGCAGCGCGCACGATGCCTCCGCCGTCGCTTAGGAGTACGGCGTGGTCTGTCAGCAGGCTGATGAAGGCGTCGAAGCGTCCGGTATGCAGCGATTGCGCGAACGTCTGCACGAAACGGTAGATCGATTCGTCGAGTGCGGCCTCGTTATCGCCGCGCGGCCGCTGGCCGATCTTGTCTGCGGCGCGGCTGAAAATTTTGCGGCAGGCCGCTTCGGATTTATTCAGCATGGCCGCGATCTCGCGGTAATCGTAGCCGAGCGATTCGCGCAGCACGAATACCGCGCGCTCCGGGGGCGTGCAGCTCTGCAAGAGGACGAGCATGGCATACCCCAGTTGTTCGCGGCGTAAGAGATGCGCCGAAGGCTCATCCTCCGAATCGAGCTCGATGATCGGCTCCGGCAGCCATTGCCCAGGATAGTGCTCGCGCCGCTTCGGAGCGGCCTTCAGCATGTTCAATACGCGGTTCGTCAGCATACGGACGAGATACGCCTTCGGATGCGCAATCTCTGCCCCGCCGCCGAGCTTGCTGACCGAGACGAACACATCCTGCACGGCGTCCTCAGCTTCGCTCATCGAACCGAGCATCCGATACGCTAGCGAAGTAAGCAGCGGTCGGTATTCGCGGTATAACGCCTCTAGCTGCTGCGTCGAGAAGCTCGGCGGCATGGACATCAGCCTTCTACCTCCTTAATTCTCGTAACAGCCAGGGAACATGCCTGTCGAGATGGCGATGCGGTTCCAGCAGTTGATGGCGTTGATCGCCATGATCAGCGCGACGAATTCGCTCTCGCTGTAATGTCTGCGCACCTCGTCGTAGACGGCCTGCGGAACGCCGGCCTCGGCGATCCGCGTAACGGCCTCGGTCAACGCGAGCGCGGCGCGTTCCTTCTCCGTGAATACGGGCGCTTCGCGCCACACGACCACCAGATTGAGCCGTTGCTCTGTCTCCCCTTGGCTGCGCATATCGCTGGCGTGCATATCGACGCAGAAGGAGCAGCCGTTAATCTGCGAGGCACGCAGCTTGATCAGTTCATAGAGCGATGGTTCCAGTCCCATCTTGGACGCCGCGTCCTCCAGCTTCAGCAGCGCTTGGAAGCCCGCGGGGTTGGCCGTTCGGTGATTCATACGCAATTGCATGGGTATCCCTCCATCGAATCGAATGTGTACGTCTCTTAGACAATCGAGACCTTCGATCTGTGACAGGGGGATCTGCCGGCGCATAAGTTGGGTAGTAACCCATACCATGCGATAGGAGTGCTCATCATGCCGATTGTACCGGGAACCCATGTCGTCTATACCGTTCGACCGGGGGACTCCCTCTATCTGATCGCGGATCAATTCGGAACGTCCGTGCCTGCGCTTGTGGAGGCCAATGCCTATCGTCCGCCGATCGCGATGCCGGAACTCATCTACCCTGGGCTGAAGCTGCTCGTGCCGCTGCCCGGTATGTCGCAGCAGAGTGCCGTGCTTCACCAAGTGACGGAAGGCGATACGCTATACCGCCTCGCTGAGCGATATTCCGTCGGTCTCGACATGCTCGCGGCGGTGAATCGGCTCGAGAGGCCGGATATTCTCCGCGTCGCCCAGCTCATCTACGTGCCTGCGATGGTCTACGGGATCGAACAGGGCGATACCCTCACCGGCATTGCCCGGCGATTCGGCGTAACGGTGACGGACCTGATTCAAGCCAATGAGGAGCGTCCGGGCTTCTCGCTGGACCTGCTCTATCCCGGCTTCCGCCTCGTCGTTCCGTTGCCGTCCTCCGCGAACATCGCGGTATACCGGCCGCTGCCTGGGACGCGGATTGCCGCGGGCCAGGAATTGACGGGCATTGCCCGTGCCTTCGAAGCGACCGTGCTGTATCAGATTCGGGATGCCGCGAATCGCGCCGTCACGGAGGAGCGGCACTTCATGACGGAGGAAGGCGCGCCGGCGTTCAGTCCATTCCGCGTGCAGTTGCAATTCGATGCTGTCCCGACAACGCCTTCCGGCACCTTGATGGTCTACACCCGAAGCGCGAAGGACGGCAGCATTCAGGATCTCGTATCCATTCCCGTCTCGTTCGGATGAGAAGGGGCATGACGGTTAATTCGCTGCCGCCGCGCTGACCTCGGATAGCACCTTGCCGACGAAGGCCGGCGTGCCCCAGATGATGTACCGGCCCTTCCGCTCCTGATCGTCGAAGAAATATTGGAACTTCGCGGCGCCGCGGGCAGGGTCGGGCTGATTCATGAGCTGCATGACGGCTTGGGAGATTTTCATTGCCTCCGCGCTGTCGACATAACAATCCAGCACCGTGCACACCTGCAGTTTCCCCTGTGCCGCGCCTTCATAGCCATCCATGAAGGCCTGCACGTCCTCCATCGCATTCGTCTTGAACTCTTCCGCGTTGCTGCCCATGAACATCTCTGCATCCTCCCTCCGGATTCGCCATTCCCCGCCAACTTTGGACGCCTTCAGCTGGTTCTCCCGAATATAGCGCCTGATCGTTCGGGGATGCATATCGAGCATCTGAGCAAATTGATCGACAGTGAGTAGATCGTTCATCGTATTAACACCTCCATATTGTCCGTATGATTACATATTATTACGTTTGGTTACATTTGTAAAGGGGGAAATAACCGTTTCGAGTGACAAAGTGGATATACGGCAGCATTTATGAATATCATTGCTAGTTCGAATAGATATGAGCGAGATCACGAGGATGATGAGTCAATCTCCAAATTCGTCTCCATGCACGGAGGGCGGATCTGGTATGCGCGCAATCCGGAGCAGGGGAGCGCCTCTACTCACGATACCGCGGGACACAACAGCAGCATTCATTTGATATATCTAGGAAAACGACTTGGAATACCCAGCCGATATTGTATAATGTTCTCGGATAATTCGACTATGGAATAAGGGGTGCGAGGATGATCCGGATATCGGATGACCAACAATATTATGAACTGACAAGTCCTACCCTGATGCCTAAGGCATCGGGGTTTCTGTGGAACGAGCGCATGATGATCCATATGAACTGCCGCGGGTATGCGGTCGCGCAATTCATGCAGCCGGAGCCGGCTAAGTATTCGCATGCGCCGAATCTCGAGGCCAAGACATTCATGCAGCCCGAGCAGCCTTACTATGCGCATCATCCCGGCCGATTCGTCTACGTGAAGGATGAGGAGACGGGGGAATTGTTCTCCGCGCCGTACGAGCCTGTCCGCGCGCAGGCCGACAGCTATACGTTCGCCGTAGGCAAAAGCGATATCGTCTGGCGGGTGGACTGCATGGGCGTTCGCATCGAGATGAGCATCCGCCTGCCGAAGGAAGCACCGATGGAGCTGTGGCGCGTGAAGGTGACGAACCTTACGGCCAAGAAGCGCAAGCTCAGCATCTACCCGTACTTCACGGTCGGCTACATGTCATGGATGAATCAGTCCGGCGAATACAATGAAGAGCTGCAGGGGATTGTATGTTCCTCCATCACTCCGTATCAGAAGTATCCGGACTACTACAAGATCAAGGAATTCAGCGACAAGACCTTCCTGATCGCGGACCGGAAGCCGACTTCCTGGGAGACGAACCATGAAGCGTTCGAGGGCGAGGGCGGCATCGGGTCGCCGTCGGCGATTCAGGCCGAGCAGCTGGCGAAGGGAGATGCGCGATACGAGACGCCGGTGGCAGCCTTGCAATATCGCATCGAGCTGGCACCGAGCGAAGAAGAGGCGTACAAGTTCATCTTCGGGCCGGCCAAGGACGAGGCGCAGATCGCGGCGATCCGTCAGGAATACTTCCTGAACAAGAATGCCGACGGCGAAGACGGCTTCGCGGCGGCGGAGCGGGAATACGACGCCTACATCCGGGACGGCCGCGGCTGCATCGAGATCGAGACGCCGGACGCGGATCTCAACAACTTCGTGAACCACTGGCTGCCGAGACAAGTGTTCTATCACGGGCAGACCAACCGGCTCACGACCGACCCGCAGACGCGAAACTTCCTGCAGGACCATATGGGCATGAGCTATATTAAGCCGGAAATCGCGCGGGCGTCCTTCCTCATCGCGCTGAGCCAGCAGAAGGCGAGCGGCTCGATGCCGGACGGCATCATCCTGCATCCGGATGCTGAGCTGAAGTACATTAACCAAGTGCCGCACACAGACCACTGCGTCTGGCTGCCGATCTGCCTCAGCACGTATCTGGACGAGACGAACGATTACGCGCTGCTGAACGAGGTCGTGCCGTATGCGGACGGCGAAGGCTCCGGCACGGTCATGGAGCACATTACCCGCGCCGTCCAATGGCTCCTGCAAGATCGGGATGAGCGAGGCTTGAACTATATCAACCAGGGCGACTGGTGCGACCCGATGAACATGGTCGGTTACAAAGGCAAGGGCGTATCCGGCTGGCTGACGATCGCTACGGCCTATGCTTGCATGGTCTGGGCAGACATCTGCGAGAACAGCGGACATGCGGAGCTCAGCCGGCAATTCCGCGCATCTGCGCAAGAGACGAACGATGTGATCAACAAGTATCTCTGGGACGGCGAATGGTACGCGCGCGGCATTACGGACGACAATGTCGTGTTCGGAATCAGCACGGATAAGGAAGGCCGCATCTTCATCAATCCGCAGGGCTGGTCGCTCCTTAGCGGCGCAGCCGACCCTGAGAAGCAAGCGAAGCTCATTCGCTCGGTTGAGGAGCAATTGGAATCGCCTTACGGGGTCGAAAAGCTGGCGCCGTCCTTCACTGCCATGCGCGAGGATGTGGGCCGGGTGACGCAGAAGCATCCGGGCTCTGCCGAGAACGGCGCAGTGTACAACCATGCCGCAGCTTTCTACATCTATGCGCTGTACGCGGTAGAGGAGAAGGAGAACGCCTATCGACTGCTTCGCAAAATGCTGCCGGGACCGACCGAGGCCGACATCCTGCAGCGCGGACAGCTGCCGGTGTTCATCCCGAACTACTATCGCGGCGCCTATCGCCAATTCCCGCGCACGGCTGGACGTTCGAGCCATCTGTTCAACACCGGTACCGTGCCTTGGGTCTACCGCTGCCTGATCGACGGGCTGTTCGGTCTGCAAGGCCGCGTGGACGGCTTGCAGGTGAAGCCGCAGCTTCCGGCGGATTGGCAGCAGGCGAAGGTGAAGCGGAGCTTCAGAGGCGCGGTGCTCAACGTCGTCATGAAGCGCGACGCAGGCGTGAGCCAGACGGAAGTAATCGTGAACGGCGTTCCGGTGCCGGACGGCATCATTCGCGACATCACGCCAGGAGCCGCGTACGAAGTTATCGTATCGATTCCGGCTGCGCAATAAGCAGCTGCATAACGAGAGACAGTCTGCCCTCCCTCGATTAGAGGGAGAGAGGCCTGTCTCTTTTGTTGAGCATGCAATGCGTATTCAAGATTCGACGTCGAATTTGTTTCTCGAGACACTTGGCGATCACAAGCGGTCCCTTACAGCGGGGAATAGAAATTCTGCGTGTAGTAGAGCTGATAGTCGCCGCCGAAGTGGACGCCGACGCCGAGTCGCTGGAGATCGGCATTCAGTATATTGACGCGGTGTCCCCATGAATTCATCCATGCGGCGTGAGCGAAGATCGCGTTCGACTGCCCGGCGGCGATATTCTCCGCTGCGGCGCGATAGGCGATCTTATCCGCGTCCATCCGATCGAACGGCGACAGTCCGTCGGGATTTTTGTGGGCAAAATAGTCGCGGACCGCCATATCCTTGCTGTGTTTGCGAGCCGTAGCCGCGATTTCGTCATGCCATGCGAGCGATGCGAGTCCGTTCCGCGCGCGCGACACGTTCGCCAGATCGAGAATTTGCTTCTCGTACGCGCTGCGCAAGGCTTCATTGAAGGCCGGATAAGGTCGCGTCTGCGCCGTCTCGACCGCCTTGTCGATCAATTGGATGGCGGTAGCCCGGTTCTTGTCGTGCACGTCGAAGAACACGGTCGCGTAATACTTGTCGTCGATGAGGAACAGATTCGCTTCATCGTCATTATCGGTCACGATCGTGTTGCCCTTGATCAGCTCGACCGGCTTGCCGTACGCCTTCCGCACGTCTGCCGCAGCCGTGCCGGATTGAATGCCGTCCGTCGAGCTCCAATTCGCGGCGTTCGTGAACAGGCCGACGACCCGCCCCTTCTGGATGCCAACTTGGACATAATCACCGTAGTCTTGATTGTAGATGTACCACTGGAAGCCGTATTCGCTGGCATCCTTCCTCGCCGGCTGGCCGAGCTGCGCGAGCACCGAGGCTTCCGTGCCGCCGAGCTGAATCCCCCTGACGGCGAAGCGTTCGCGTTCAGCCTGGGCCGCAGCCGCTGGCGCTGGAGCCGGCTCGACGCTGCTCACATTGTTGATCGTCAGCCGCTGGTCCGCCATATTCTTGATGAATTGCAGCGCCTCGACGCGCTTCAGCGTTGCTCCCGCGTCGAAGCCCGCTATCGTGTTCGAGGTTTTGCCGTTCGCCAGCTTGCGCTCCAGCAGGTAAGCGATCGCTTCGCGCTCGCCTCCCGCAGTGCCCTGCGTGGCCGCGATGATGCCGGCGACGCTGCCGCGAGTGAAGTCCAGCGGATCGGAGGACTCGACCAGCGGCCAGCCTTGCTCGCCTGCGTAAGCGTAATAAGGCGCATGCCACGGATCGCCGGGCTGGGCGGCAGGCAGCGCGATACCCGGATAGGCCCGCAGCAGCATGCTGAGGAACTCCGGTTCACTGACCGTCTTGTCCGGCTTGAAGGTGCCGTCTGCATAGCCGCTCACGATGCCGCTCTCGACCGCCCATTGAATCGCGGGGGCTCCCCAGTGGCCGGCGATATCCTTGAAGACAGGCGGCTTCGCAGCCTGCTGCTGCGTCGAGGCTGCCGCAGCCTCTCTTAATGAGCCTGCCGGCAGAATCGTGCCGGTAATCATGATGCCGATTGCCGTCAGAAGTACCAGTCCCAGCCGTCCGAGCTGCTTGACGCGCATATGCATTTCCTCCCTTGGAATCATAGATTCTATATAACCTCACTATACTATAACTCTAGCAGCGAGCAGAATAGGAAGAAGCAGGCATTATCGATGCGGCAGCCTTTCTCTTTGGGTTGCGAATGGGTTACAATATGGGCATGAGACAGCGGCAGAAAAGAGGATACACATGCACAAACAATCGATATACGGATTAACGCTCGAGCAGTTGACGGCATGGCTGCAAGAGTATGGACATAAGAAATCGCGAGCCCTGCAGGTATGGGACTGGCTGTACCGCAAGCGGGCAGCGGCATTCTCGGAGATGGCAGACGTCAATCCGGACTGCGTCCGGCTGTTGGAAGAGCATTACGCGATCTGGACGCTGGCCGAGCACACGAAGCAAGAGTCCAAGGACGGGACGGTGAAGTTCCTCCTGAAGCTGGCGGACGGCAACCTGATCGAGACCGTGATGATGAAGCATAAGTTCGGCCTGTCCGTGTGCGTCACGACGCAGGTCGGCTGCAACATCGGCTGCAGCTTCTGCGCGAGCGGTCTGCTGCCGAAGAGCCGGGATCTGACGAGCGGCGAGATCGTCGAGCAGATCATGAAGGTGCAGTCGCATCTTGATCAAGCGGGCCGCGGGGAGAAGGTCAGCCACGTGGTCGTCATGGGTATCGGCGAGCCGTTCGATAACTTCAAGAATCTCGTCGACTTCCTGCTGGTCATCCAAGACCATAAGGGACTGGCGATCGGACCGCGGCATATTACGGTGTCGACGAGCGGCCTCGCGGACAAGATCGTGGAATTCGCGGATTCTCCGCTGCAGGTCAATCTTGCGATATCGCTCCATGCGCCGAACAACGAGCTGCGTTCGCGGATCATGAAGATCAACCGGGCGATCCCGATCGAGAAGCTGATGGGGGCCATCGACTATTACTTGAACAAGACGAATCGGCGGATTACGCTTGAATATATTCTGCTGAAGGACATCAATGACCGGAGGGAGCATGCGCTCGAGCTGGCCGAGCTGATCGCGGATCGGCGGCGCCTCGTGAACGTGAACCTCATTCCGTACAACCCGGTGGATGAGCATAGCCAGTACCAGAGGAGCGAGCAGGAATCGGTGACGGCCTTCTATGACGTTTTGAAAAAACAAAGCGTCAGCGTCAGCGTGCGCATGGAGCACGGGTCGGATATCGATGCGGCATGTGGACAACTGCGCAGCAAGCAGATGCAAGCCTGATTGAGGGGGGAGCGGCATGTCGGTTGGATTGTTGGCGCATCTAGCGGGGAGACAGCCGTACAGGCAATTAGCAGCCAGCGTAGCGGAGCTAGGCTTCGACTATGTGCAGCTTGCGCTGACCAAGGCGGTCTCGGATGTCGACTTCTCGCTGGGGAAGATGAGCCCGGGCCTAGCCAACGAAGTGGGCGGCGCATTCGCGGATCAGTGCGTCGGCATCGCGGTGCTGGGGTGCTATGCGAGCCTCATCGAGCTGGATGACGAGCGCTTTCGGCACAACGTGGACCGGTTCAAGGAGCATCTGCGCCACGCGCGGCACTTCGGCTGTTCGATCGTCGCAACCGAGGTCGGCGTGCCGCCGAGTCAAGACCCGGATCTGCTGAAGCGGCATGCTGCGCGGCTTGACCGTGCGCTGGAGGAGCTAGTGGAAGAAGCCGAGCGCTGGGGCGTGACGATCGGTCTGGAAGCGGCGCAGCGGCACTTAATCGACTCGGCGGAGACGATGGCGGCGGCGATCGAGCGATTCCCTTCATCGTGCGTCGGCGTCGTGATCGACCCGTGCAATCTGCTGAACGAGACGATTATCGACCAGCAGGATGACGTGATCGAGGAGGCCATCCGCCTGCTGGGACCGCGCATCGTAAGCACGCATGCCAAGGACTTGAAGCGTGGGCCGGACGGGTCGCTCACCGGTACGGCAGCCGGCTTGGGGGATCTGAATTATCCGTTGTTCTGGGAGCTGCTGGAGCGGCAGAAACCGTTCGGCTTCGTGACGCTGGAGGGCGTTACGGCAGATCAGATGCCGGAGGCCGCTCGATTCGTCCGCGAATCGCGGGCAGCGGCGCGGCGTTAATCGCCGCAGCAGGCGATTGCTGCATGAGCTCGCCCATGGCGCCAGTGGAGCGCCAAGCGAGCGCAATCGCCAAGTGCCAAGTGCCAAGCATCGAGCGCTCAGCGCCATGTTGAGCCTTTGAGGGATTAGCGAAGCAATGGCGCTGTTAAGGGATGTGCATGCGCTGTATTTAGGCAATATCGTCCTTTCCGACCGAATAGTGGATGGCATGCGCTAATAGCGCATGGCTGTTCGCAAATTAGCGCATTCACGCAATATATGGCGTCATAACGGGCGGATCCCCTTGAATTATCGCATGTGTGTACGTTAATAGCGCATGTGCTTCGCTAATGATTGCGAGCAGACTGCCCAGAGCCCTCATCGCCATTGCTGAGGGCTCTTTCACGCATCTAGCTAGTATGCGGCAGCAAGAGTCCATGAGGCTGGCGTGCGCGTGCCGCGGATTCTCGCGGCGCTTGACGGAATTTGTTCGAATCCTGCACAGCAGGTCTCCATCCGGCGTGATACATTGGGGTCAAGGAGAGAGGCAAATGGACAGTTATGAGCGGACAGAGGCGGTCATCCGCTACGTGGAGGACAATATGCTGGCTGTCGACTACGCCGAAATTTCTCGGATCGCTTGTTGCCCGCTGGGGCTCTATCAGCGAATATTCGCGTACATCGCGGGCTTCACGATCGCGGACTACATCAAGCGCCGGCGGTTGTCGCTAGCTGCCTTGGAGCTGCTCGAGGGGCACGCTAAAGTGATCGATATTGCCGTGAAATATGGGTATCAGTCGCATGCGGCGTTTACGAGGGCTTTTAAGGAGCAAGTGGGGGTTGCCCCGTCTCAGGTGCTTGCCTCTGCCGACCGCGTTCGCGCGCATCTGTACCCGCGTCTGGTCGTACACGATCCATCTGCCTCCTACCGTATGGAGAAGGGGAGGAGAATCATGGCCAAGTTAACGAGAATCGAGTACGTGACTTTCGGTGGTTACAGGATGGTCGGCAAGGAGATTCGCACGAAGAACGGATTAAGCGGGGTAGGCGAGTTCTGGCAGCAATGCTTCGCCGAGGGCATGTATGAGCCGTTGATCGCAATGAAGGATTATTTGCCGGCGGAGATCGATGAGTACGTGGGATACATGAACGATTACAATAAGCGCGAGGATTCCTTCAACTATGTCGTCGGGATGTTCATGAAGGCAGATGTCCCCGTGCCGGATGGGTACGTGGGCCATGATGTCCCGCTGCTCACCGTCGCCAAGGCCTGGATCGAGGGCGAGGAGAACGAGATCTACAACAACGCCTATTTCTTGATCACGGAGGCGATGCAGCAGAACGGCTATGAAGTTGACAGAGACAACTTCTACTGGTGCGAGGTATACACGGATCAGCGCTTCGGCATCCCCAAGGCGAA
>JAEZCJ010000189.1 GCA_023433615.1 Bacillota bacterium
GGACGTGTTCAGAACTGGGGACAAATGCTCCTCCAGCTCTCCGTTTTCTTCCCCGACCGCATCGGGCATCACTTACGTTAATTCTGCTTCAAGAGGGTTTACACAAAATACTGGACAGACCCGGGCAGACCGGCGATCCATTGCTGCAGTTGACGTTGAATCAGTGCTGTAATTCGCTTATCAGCCTTCGTTGCGATTTCGGTAATCAAATCAACCAATTGCTGAAGTGCCACCGCCCAGTCAATCGTACCGACTTAATCGCATAGCAAAAAGAACAGTCCGCCGAAAGATCGCTGGTCCGTACTTTGTCGGTGCTGCCAAGCAAGAAGATGTAGCGAGAAAACACGATCGTCGTATAACTCACAAACAAATTGTACGATCGACCCAGAAACTCCTTTTGCAATCGCAACAGCGATTTGGCGCACTTGAAGAAGACCTTAATAACCCAGCGCACGGTAGATCCGGATAGTGTCCGAGGCTGCCAACGTCAGGTCAGTTAAGAGAATGGCATGCCACTTAGTCTTCTTGGAGCGATGACGTACGAATACGGCTCTCACCGGGATACCAGGTGCAAGCTCTGTTTGGATCTGGCGAAGAATATTGCGGTTCTTGCCCTAGCACGCGGCGCTGCTGCAGAGACCCTTTGGGCAAAGTCGCACTCCATTTACGAGGTAGCGCTTGTTGTCGTTCTTCAACATGCCAATCACTTGTATGTTCCGGCGTGTAACTTCCTGAATAAGTGGTGCATACGTAAACCAGCTATCCATGAGCGCGTAAGGCGCTGAAACGCCAGTTTGTATTGCCTGGTCCAGCATGTCCGCGATCACTTGCGGGGCGGAACATAGCGCTTCCTGTCGGCGCTTATAACCAAGAGTTCGCTTGTCGATACCGTCCATGATGCCATTAATGCCAGACATTGTGGAACTAAGAAGAGCGAAATCCACGGGGATAAAGGAATGACCATCTGACTACCCCATCGTGAGCTTGCGAAATCCCTTATAGAATGCTCCCGCTGTGATTGCTCGACATTTTACTTTACCAAACAGAGCGGTGTTTTTCTATTTTCGTCAAGAATGTGATCCAAAAGCTCTTCAATCTACTTCCTATTTGGCCTTAGGCTGGTTTGTTTCGGTGCGAAAGTTGAGTTAAGGAGATGACTACATTGACCAATCGTCTCAGACAGTGGTATTGGATTATTCTTCTAATCACATTTCTTAGTCTCATCTGGATTGAACTTTTTGCTTTGCCCCTCTTACTATTTTCATTGTTGATATACCGCAAAGAAAATAAACTTTGGATAAATAAATTGATTTTGATGATTGCGGCTGTTGCCCTGCTTCTTATACAGAATGGAACAGAGTATACAATAGCTGATAAAATCATGGTTACTCTTATCCTATTGGCTGTCTTATCATATATGAAATACCGCAACAATAAAGCAATCAGAGTTGAAACCTATCGTGACGAGTAACACCAATCAACACATCCCAGTTCATTGAGCCCCGAATGCCAATCCTTATCATTGCTGCCACACCCTTCATTGTATATCCGCCCATCGGCGGCCATATACTGTTACGGAAAGAAAGGAGTGAGCGCATGGCGGAATTCGAGGTTAGCTTGGCAGGTGCTACCGAGGAGAGGCTCTCTTGTCTCACCCGATGTTTATCAGACGCGTTCGCGGGTTTACATACGACGATGACCGATGCCGGCGTATGGGAGGTTGACGAAGCGGCCGGACGCCTGCGGTTCGAGTATGCGAGCAGCGGAGCAGGCGACGGCAAGCGGAAGTCCGACATCGTGCGCGTCGCGGCCGAAGGGCTGGCTGAGTACGTGCTGACGGAGTCGGAGCCGCTCCTGCTTCGCGCGATTATTCGCAAGCAGTACCGGTATGAGGCAGATGAAGATCTGGACACCATCGTCTGGCATTGCCGGCAGCTGCTATACGGCAACGGCACGCCGGAGGAAATCATGCATAGCGCCGAGACGCGAGGAAGGCGCAAGCGGAAGGTGGCGCTGGAGCTGCAGGCCTACCTGGAAGAGCACGCATCGATCCACTTGGACGGCTATATTACGTTCAGGCTAGGCGCGTATTGGGAAGAGCTTCGCGAGATCGTCGAGTACGCGGTGGATGAGTTCGTGATGGACAAACAGTATCAGGAGTTCATCTCGCTGCTCCGATACTTCGTCTGCTTGCAGGAGCCCAAGATCGCGGAGGTGCATCTGATCCATGTCAGGGATGGGGAATTCGCGTTATTCGATGATCGGCATGAGCCGATCGAGCATCGGCCGGTGGACCGCGTCGTGGCCGAAATGCTGGAAGCCGAGATGAACGTCGAGGATATGGTCGTCAGCAGCCTGATCACGCTGTCGCCGAAGCAGATCGTCATCCACACGCGGCAAAAGGATCTGCAGGTCATCCGGACGATCGAAGCGATATTCGAGGAACGGGTGGAACTATGCACGAGCTGCCGATCCTGTCTGCCTTACTTCGAGCGGGCAATGCCCTCGCGGGATTAGGCGGTGATGCTTAATCGGCCAGCTCGCCGTGCGTGCTGCTTGCCTTGCCTGCCCTTGACCGTGCGGCCGGTCCTCGTTATAATGGATTGCAACAGCATTGACGAAGACATGCTCACCTGGTAGGCGCGGCTCAGAGAGAGGAATCATTCCGGCTGCAAGTTCCTTCCGACGCTCAGGCGCGAGTACCCCTTCCGAAGCTGCGCGGTTGAACCCGGTACGATGCGCGAATGCGCATGCACCACCGGCACGTATGCCGCACCGGCTCATCCCCGTTACAGGATGCTCGAGGCATCGCGTGATTCGCTTGACCGCATTCCGGCAAGCCTAACCATGATGCGAATGAGGGTGGAACCACGGGCTATGAGGCGCTCGTCCCTGCTATAGGGACGGACGCCTTTTTATGTTATTCATTCGAAGCTAGCCAGCATACTATTGGAGGTTGCCGAACATGTCGATTCAAGTGAAATTTCCGGACGGTGCCGTGCGCGAGTACGCGGCAGGTACGACCGTCGAAGAGGTTGCGGGCTCGATCAGCCCGGGATTGAAGAAGAATGCCATCGCCGGCAAGGTGAACGGCAAGGTTGTGGACGTCTACGCGCCGCTGGACAGCGATGCAGCGCTCGAGATCGTGACATTGGACTCGACGGACGGACTCGAGGTGTACCGTCATAGTACGGCGCATCTGATGGCGCAAGCGATCAAACGGATCTACGGCAATACAAGCGTGAAGCTGGGAATCGGCCCGGTCATTGAAGACGGCTTCTATTACGATATCGATATCGAGCAGCCGATCTCCTCGGAAGATCTGGAGAAGATCGAGAAAGAGATGGCGAAGATCATCCAGGAAGATCTGCCGATCCGCCGCCGCGTCGTCAGCCGCGAGGAAGCGACCGCGATTTTCACGGAACTGGGCGACAACCTGAAGCTTGAGCTGATCCGGGACCTGCCTGCCGAGGCGGAAATTACGATGTACGACCAAGGCGAATTTTTCGATTTGTGCCGCGGCCCGCATCTGCCGTCGACCGGTCGCATTAAGGCGTTCAAGCTCTTGAGCGTAGCAGGCGCTTACTGGCGCGGCGATTCGAAGAATAAGATGCTGCAGCGAATCTACGGTACGGCATTCCCGAAGAAGGCACAGCTCGACGAGCACTTGTTCCTGCTCGAGGAAGCGAAGAAGCGCGATCACCGGAAGCTGGGCCGCGAGCTGTCGATGTTCACGTTCTCCAAGGAAGTCGGACAAGGTCTGCCGCTCTGGCTGCCGAACGGCGCCAAGGTACGCCGGACGCTGGAGCGTTACATCGTGGACCTCGAGGAGCGGCTCGGTTACCTGCATGTCTATACGCCGGTGCTGGCTAACGTCGACTTGTATAAGATTTCGGGTCACTGGGAGCACTACCAAGAAGATATGTTCCCGCCCATGCAGCTCGATAACGAGGAGCTCGTGCTCCGCCCGATGAACTGTCCGCATCACATGATGGTGTATAAGAGCGATATGCGCAGCTACCGCGACCTGCCGATCCGCATTGCCGAGATGGGGACGATGCACCGCTACGAGATGTCCGGCGCCCTGACCGGCTTGCACCGCGTGCGCGCAATGACGTTGAACGATGCCCATATATTTGCCCGGCCGGACCAGATCAAGACGGAATTCGCGCGCGTCATCCAGTTGATTCGCCAAGTATACGAAGACTTCGGGATCAAGGAGTATCGCTTCCGCCTGTCCTACAGGGATCCGCAGGACACGGAGAAATATTTCCCGAACGACGAGATGTGGGAAATGTCCCAGCGGATGCTGAAAGAGGTCGTCGAGGAACTGGGTCTGCCGTACTTCGAAGCCGAGGGCGAAGCCGCGTTCTACGGTCCGAAGCTCGACGTGCAGATCAAGACGGCGCTCGGCAAGGAAGAGACGCTGTCGACCGCGCAGCTCGACTTCCTGCTGCCGGAGCGCTTTGAACTGGAATACGTGGGCGAAGACGGCAAGAAGCACCGTCCGGTCGTCATTCACCGCGGCATTATCAGCACGATGGAGCGCATGACGGCGTTCCTGCTCGAGAACTTCGCGGGCGCGCTGCCGCTCTGGCTATCGCCGATCCATGCGCGCATTATCCCGGTCTCCAATGCGTATGAAGCTTACGCGCGCGAGGTAGAGGAGACGCTGCTTGCCGGCGGCATTCGTGCCGAATCGGATTTGCGCAACGAGAAGATGGGCTACAAGATACGCGAGGCGCAGCTCGAGAAGGTGCCTTATATGCTGATCGTAGGCGAGAACGAAGCGGGCAGCGGTACCGTATCGGTCAGGAAACGCGGCGAAGGCGATATCGGTGCCAAGCCGATCGCGGACACGCTGGCGCTGTTGCAGGAAGAGATTCGCACGAAGCAGGTCTAGAGGCTGGGAAGGCAGAGGCGCGCGCCGATCGGTGCGCGCCTTACTTGGTCTTGTCATAATATGCGGCCGCTCAGGGCATCCTTCATTAATGAGGGGTGAGATAGACCACATGTATACAAGCTTATTCGCTTCGATGCGATGGGTCCGCACGCTTCTGGTGCTGCTTGCGTTAACGGTTGCGACGAGCGCTGCGCTCGCCGTCGATCTGCAGGCCGGAACGGCAGCGGACCAAGGTGCAGAGCCGCCGTCCAGCGAAGCGAAATGGAATACGGCCGCCAGTACGACGACTGGGCAGGCCGCATGGAAACCGAAGCCGGTGGAGACCGTGCAAGTCACGGCGACCGGGTATACGGCCGGCGTGGAATCGACCGGCAAGCAGCCGGGCGAGCACGGATACGGAATCACGTATTCGGGCGTTAAGGTGCGCCGGGATCATGTATCGACGATCGCGGCAGATTTGAAGCTGTTCCCGATCGGTACGCTGATGTACATTCCGGGCTACGGTTACGGCGTCGTGGCGGATACGGGCTCTGCCATCAAGGGCCGCCGGATCGACCTCTATTTCGAGACTACGAAGCAGGTATATAAACAATGGGGCAAAAAGACCGTGCATGTCGAGGTGCTGAAGAAGGGCGACGGAAGGCTCAAGGAAGCGTGGTTATCCGCGCTGAACAAAGCCGTATCCGCAAGTAAAACCATTCCTGCCGATTATATCGAATCGTAACCGCATCCCGCTCAGTCTGATTAGACTGCAGCGGGATGTTCAATTTTTGTAAGACATGCTATTATGGTAGAAGATGGCTTGTAAACGTTACCGATGCGGAGTGATGGCATGAAAACGAGGATACCGGATCATTCGGACGGGAACACGGATCAAGCCAAGCGGGAAGCCGACTTGATCGAATTATACAACCAGATGATTCGCGTGGCCTATGCCAGCGTACATAACAAGTCCGATGCGCATGACGTCGTGCAGGAAGCGTGGCTCAAGATGCTGCTCAGCCGCGATTCGCTGCGGGAGGAGAACAAGCTGTTGGCTTGGGCCAAAGCGATAACGCGCAATGTGGCGTCCAACGTGAACCGCATCGCAGGACGCATGCTGCCGTTCGAACAGATTCATGAAGAACCGGAAGCCTATTCGGCGAACAATCGGCCTGAAGCGGACATCATGCTGGAGATCTCGGAGCTGCTAGGGGCTATGGACCCGACTACCCGAACGCTGATGCTCTATAAGTTCTATTACGGCTTCAAGGATCAAGAGATCGCCGATGCCATGGGGATGCCGATCGGGACCGTGAAGGCAAAGATTCATCGCACGCGTGAGAAGCTGCGTGCCTGGCAAGAGGGGCCGGTGGATGTGCCTAAGATCAATCCGCTCGGCTAGCGCGCCGCGAATTGCGCGTATGCGGAAGAGGAAGAGGAAGAGGAAGAGGGATGCCCTCTTCCTTTTTGTCGTGTCGTGACGTATAATGTCAGTTAATATAACATGAAGCTCATTCCGGATAGGAGGTTGGCAGGATGAATCGATTGAACAGATGGTTCCGAGGTAACAGCGACGCTTCGGACAGGCTGCAGACAAGCCGGACGGGTGAGGTGGATAAGTACAAACAGTTAATTAACGAATCGCTGGTGATCTCGGATCAGATGCATGCCGCGGTCGAAGAGGTGAATCAATCGATTCATGAGTTGACTTCGATAGCGGACCGGTCGAAGGGCCACGAGGAGGAGCTTCGCGCTCGCGGGCATCGCGCTGTCGCTCAGATCGATCAGACATTCTCCGCGATTCAAGAAGTAGCTTCCGCGGCAGAGGAGATCAGCAGCACTTCGATCCAATTGGACCAAGAGAGCAAGCACGTGAAGGAAGTCGTCGTGGATGTCTGCCGCTCGCTCGTGAAGACGGATGAAGTCATGAACAACCTGAACAGCCATAACGCTTCGATGGAGCAGCGCATCAAGGAACTCATCGAACAGACGTCGCGGATCAACGAGATCAATGCGTTCATTCAAGAGATCGTGTCCCAGACCTCGCTTCTTGCGCTCAACGCTTCGATCGAAGCGGCGCATGCCGGGGAATACGGACGCGGCTTCTCCATCGTCGCGCAGGAGATCAAGAAGCTGGCGGAGCAGAGCAGCGAAGCCGTGCGCCGCTCCGGCGGGATCGTCACGGAGATCGAGAACGGCGTGCGGCAGGTTGTCGAATCGGTCGGCCTGGAGAAGTCTGCGGTCGAGCAGGGCATCGCGGAGATGGCGCTGACGAAGGAACGAATGGATATGATCTTCGCGCAGATTAACGGGCTTGATCGGCTTGTCGGCACCGCCAAGACGTCGAGCACGCAGCAGTCCGAGCTGATGGGGCAGGCCGCAATGATGCTGAACGACGTCGTCGATTCTGTCAAGCATACCATCGTGAGCGTCGACCAGACGCTGGCGCTGACGCAGGAGCAGCGCAGGCAGATCGGCAAGCTGGGACGGATCAGCACGAATCTGGAGCGGTCATCCGGCGAGCTCAAGCAGGCGATTCAAGAAGTCGGCTTGAACAAGGAGGTCCATGCGGTCGACGCGAACGTCAGCGCCATGCACGAGCTGCTGAGCCGAATCGCGTCCGAGAAGGTGCTGCAGTCGATGGAAGAGGACGAGCATGCTGCCCGATTAACCGCCCTGCTCAAGGGAACGGCAGAGGTGGAAGCGGTCTGGTCGAACCGGACCGACGGCTCGTTCGTCTTCTCGCTGCCGGAAGCGGGACTCTTGAACGCGAAAGGGCGCGAGTGGTGGAAGCAGGCAGCGGAAGGACGCTCGTATACTTCGGACATCTACGTCTCCGCGATTACCAAGCGCCCGTGCTTGACGCTCTCGATGCCGATCCGCCGGGATTCGGACGGCGCTATCATGGGCGTGATCGGCATCGATATTCGCATCCAGTAACGATTGAAGGGACTGGCGAGCTTGCGGGGCCGCTTCTCTTGTCGCTGTATGTGCTGTCGTATCGAAGAGACAGGGGAGATCCGTTACGGATCTTCCCTGTCTTGCTTTGCGATCTGGGCCGGGAAGGTTATCGGTCTCGAGACGGAGGCAAGTTTCAATCGCGCGGTCCTTACGGTTGGCCGAGGTGTGCGTTATACTGAATGTACAATCGAAGCAGCGAGGGATGATTACGATGAACGAACACTTTTTTCAACGCATGTTGTGGGGCTTGATCATTGTCGCCGTAGGGGTCGGGTTCCTGTTGAACCAGACCGGTTACTTGTCGTTCAGCATCGGTGATCTGTTCTCGACGTTCTGGCCGGTCATCCTGATCGTGATCGGACTGCAGAACTTCGTGCTGGGACGCATGTATCGCAGCGGTTCCG
The DNA here is from genome assembly GCA_023433615.1 of Bacillota bacterium. Taxonomy (GTDB): domain Bacteria; phylum Bacillota; class Bacilli; order Paenibacillales; family Paenibacillaceae; genus Paenibacillus_I. The sequence continues at coordinate 8,251 of JAEZCJ010000189.1, forward strand.
CGTCGTGGGGCGTCATCATGATGGGCATCGGCTTCGTCTTCCTTGGACGCAACCTGGATTGGTTCGACTGGTCGTTAGGCGAGATCATTCAATACGGCTGGCCTGTCATACTCATTGTAGTAGGCATCAATATGATGTTCCGTCCAGGGAAGAAGAAGCGTCCGCAGGAGGGAGACAGCGACTGGAAGGCATTCAATCATGCTCCTCAGGCACCGCAAGCGCCTCATGGGCCGCACTTGTCTGAGACGCCGCCCGATACGCCCGTCCCGCCTGCGCCGCCGCTTCATCCGGATCCGCTGCTGGAGGACTTCGAGAAGCGTATGAACGAACAGGCGCCGCCGCCTCCGCAGCAGCAGGATCATCAAGACCCTTACGGTCGGGGCCAAAGCGAATGGAAGCGGGAATTCAAGGATGGCATGCAGGGCTTCAAGCGGGAGCTGAAGGATGCGCACAGGCACAAGCATAAGCACAAGCACGGCCATGAACGGGTCGAATGGTGGAACCATGATCCCGGCGTGCAGACGCGGTCCGGCTTCATCGGGGACATTCACCTCGGTTCCGACTACTGGGAGCTCAAACCGATGAATATTTCGCACTTCATCGGCGACACGGTGCTCGATCTGACGAAGGCGCAGATTCCGCTGGGCGAGACGCGGATCACGATCTCATCGTTCATCGGGGATGTCAAGGTATTCATCCCGAACGACTATGAGGTGGGCATTCACGTCGTGTCGAGCGCATTCCTCGGCGATGCCTCCGTGCTGGAGCAGAGGGAAGGCGGGCTGTTCAAGAACATGAACGTCGAATCGCCTTACTACCATGAGACCGACAAGAAAATTCGTCTCGTCGTCAGCACCTTCATCGGTGACGTGCGCGTGACCAAGGTAGGGTGACGGCAGATGCGGGTACGCTTCTGGCGCAGCAACAAGTGGGAGCTTATCGTCATGTTCGCAAGCTCTTCGCTCCTATCGGTCGTTGTCGCTTATCTTGGATTGATGTATATGGAACCGGCAGTGCCGCAGGCCGAATGGTGGTCGGCGGTCGCTGCCGCATTTTTGCTCGTTAACGTCGGCTTCGGATACTGGGCAGCCCAGCGATTCCAGCGGCGGATCGATGCGCTGCACCTGGCGCTCAAGCAAGTGGCTAACGGCAATATGGCCGTGCGGATACCCGAAGCGGGCGCGCGGTCGTTCACGCCTGCCTATCGAGAGTTCAACGAGATGGCCAAGAAGCTGGAGCAGCGTATGCAATGGCTGCAGCGGATCGGCGAAGAGCAGGTCATGCGGGAAGCGGCTTCTAATGAAGCAGCCGTGCTGGAAGAACGCAAGAGGCTCGCCCGCGATCTGCATGATACGGTAAGCCAGCATTTATTCGCTATCCATATGTCGGCCTCCTCGATGCCGAAGCTGCTCGAGATCAATCCGGATCGCGCGCAAGATGTGCTGCAGCAGCTGATCCAGATGTCATCGCTCGCGCAGAAGCAGATGCGCGGCCTGATTGCGCAGCTTCGTCCGCTCGAGCTGGAGGGGCGTTCGCTGCAAGAAGCGCTGGATAAGTGGTTCCCGGATTATTGTCGGCAGAACGGTCTGCAGGGCGAGCTCGGCTGGCGGATTGCGGGCCAGATGTCCGAGGCGAAGGAACATCAGCTATTCTTGATTATTCAAGAAGCGATGGCGAACATCGTGAAGCATGCCGGCGCAGGCAACGTGACGCTGACTGCAAGCGAGACGGAACGCCAGTATGCGATGACGCTGCAGGATGACGGGGCAGGCTTCCGCGCCGACCAAGTGAAGGCCGGCTCTTATGGCTTGTCCACGATGCGCGAGCGTGCGCAGAAGCTGGGCGGCGATACCGAAATCATCAGCAAGCCGGGATCGGGCACTCGCATCCGCGTGACGATTCCGAAATATGCGGAAGGGGATACAGAGCAATATGGGGATGAACGGAATGGATAACTTCCGATTAATGATCGTGGACGATCATGATATGGTGCGGGCCGGACTGCGGACGTATCTGATGCTGGAGCCTCGCTTCGATGTGGTGGCTGAAGCCGGCAGCGGGCAGGAAGCGCTTCAAGTGCTCGAGGAGCTGGAAGAGGATACGCTGCCGCAGGTTATCCTAATGGACCTCATGATGCCGGGCATGGACGGCGTAGAGACGACGCGCGCCGTGCTGGAGCGATACCCGGGCATCAAGGTCGTCCTGCTCACGAGCTTCCTCGAGGATGACAAGGTCGTCGCGGCGATCGAGGCAGGGGCGACCAGCTATGTGCTCAAAACCGTGTCCGCGGAGGAACTCATCTACGCGCTCAATGGAGCGGTTAAGGGGATGCCGGTCATGACGGGCGACGTCTCGCAGGCGCTGACGCGCGGCTTGCGCCAGCGCTCCGCTCAGGGGGCAGACGAAGGGCTGACCGATCGGGAGAAGGAAGTGCTCTATCTGATTGCGGAAGGCCGCTCGAACAAGGAGATCGGAGAAGAGCTGCATATCAGCATCAAGACCGTCAAGACGCATGTCAGCAATCTGCTCATGAAATGCGAGCTGGAGGATCGGACGCAACTCGCCGTGCTGGCTCATCGTAAGGGCTGGATCAAGCCGGCGAACTAGTACATAGTTTGCTTCTCCGCTCGGTATGCTAAGAGGGACGATTGCGGACCGGCATGATCGGTCCAGCCGAATTAGCCTGACTTGCGTAGGGGAGATGCATGCGATGATACCGCTTAGCTCGAAGCTGGAGAACAGGGAACTTGAATTTGTGGAAGTAAGACGCTTGCTGGGTGAATACGATTTTGCGGTCGGCGGCAGCTGGGATTACGATCACGGTTCGTTCGACCGCACGCTCGACGAAGCGCACAAGGTATGGCTGCGCGTCCCGTTCTCGGTCACGAACGGGAACATCGATGCCGACGCGGACGAGAACGATGCCAAGATTCGCATCGGCCAGCCTTTCGTATTGAAGCATCTCTACAACGAAGGTCAAGACGAGACGGCGCAGGCAAGAGTCGTCGGCGCGCTGATCGATCAATTCCAGTCGCCCAGCGACCCGGATGCGCTTATCGAGCCTCATTGGGTAGACAAGGCGCATGCCGCGCTCCGAGAAGCCGAAGCCGCTTTCCCGGGATGAGGCACGCATTATGCGTCGTCTTCCCTGTGCACGGCATTGCAGCCCGCGTTCCTCAATAGGAACCGGGCTATTTTTTTATGTCCCTTTAAATGTATTTTAAGATTGCTTTAATCTTGATTGTGCATCCTATAGATAACGAATCGATTCGGCCTTCGGGCGCGAGTGAAGCATGAATTCGGAAATAGAGGAGGATCTTAGCGATGGATGATCAGAACAAGAAGAACCCTTATGACGACTTCTTCGATAAACGGAATACAGAGAACGGCAACGCGGCGGGCGAAGGCTCGGCCGATGCGCAAGCGAGCGAGCCTGCCAAGGATGCAGCCAAACCTTCCTATTACTATTCTTACGGCCCGTTCAAATCTACGCCTCAGGGAGAAACGAATACGACAGGCCGTTCGGAAGAGCATGCAGCCGAACGTGAACGGCGATCCTATTCGACTTCGGCACAGCATGACGTCGAGATTACGCCGGCAACGCCTCCCGCGGTCTATGAGCAGCCGCAGCCTGGCCAGCACGGAACAAGCAAGGTGAACGCCGGCTGGCAAGTCCGCGAGAGACGCCGAACCTCCTTCCGCGCGATGTTCGCTTCTTTCATGGCAGGCGTGATCGTCGTTGGCGGCTTAATGGTCGCATCCGACCGACTGAACTGGTTCTCGGGTGCCGAAACGTTGGCCGTACAGTCCGGGAATCCTTCGAGCAGCGTCAGCGGCGAGGCAGCGACCGCTGCAGGAAACAGCGGCACGGCGCCTGTCGCGAACGCGCTTGACGTGGTGCGTCCGAACAATATCGCCAAGGTGTTCGAGCAGTCCAGCCCGGCGGTCGTGAAGATCGAGACTTATGTGCAGGGCAGGAGCTCCGGCGGCAACAGCCTGTTCGATGACCCGTTCTTCCGGCAGTTCTTCGGCGATGAGCTGCAGCAGCCGAACAGCCGAGACGGGCAGAACAATCAGCTCGTACCGAACGGGTTAGGCTCCGGCTTCTTCTTCGACAAAACCGGCTACATCTTGACGAACCAGCATGTCATCGGCGACGCGGACCAGATCAAGGTAACGGTTCAAGGCTATGACGAGCCGCTGGAAGCGAAGCTGCTCGGCTCCAGCTACGAGCTGGATCTGGCCGTGCTGAAGGTTGAGGACGACAAAGACTTCCCGACGCTGGCTCTCGGCAATTCCGATGCGATTAACGTCGGCGAATGGGTCGTCGCGATCGGCAATCCGAACGGCTTCGACCATACGGTCACGGTCGGCGT
>JAEZCJ010000006.1 GCA_023433615.1 Bacillota bacterium
TGCATCGTGTATTGGGCATCGATCTCGGCCACGCCGTCGGGCCGGATCAATTGCCAATCCGCTCCGCCGGGCAGGATGACGCCGCTCATGTCATCGCCCGAGAATTCGCCGCCAAGGATCGGAATCGTTCTTCTGCGACCCTTGGCCGTCATGCCGACCTCTTGGATCTCCCCCACGATGATGCTCGCGCGGAATGCCGGCGTGAACGTCAAGCTCATTTGTCCACCTCCACGGTGTCCAGCGACTCGAGCGTCTCCTTATCGAATCCGGCGATCTGCTTGTACTGCATGGAGATCTCCTCGAGTTCCTGCTTCGATATGACCGTATAGAGTTCCTCGTAGCCGTTCGGCGAACGCTCATGAACGATCTGCATCACGCGTTCGGGACCCATGCGGCGATTGCTGGCAACGATCGACGACGTCTTCTCGAGCCGCAGTTGCTCATAATGCTGGAGAATGCGCGGAACCGAGGTCTCTGCCCGAAAAGCCTGATAGAGCGCGTCGGCGTCCAGGATCGCTTGGGAGGCCCCGTTGGAGCCGATCGGATACATCGGATGCGCGGCATCGCCGAGCAGGGTTACCCGGTCGAAGCTCCACTTCGGCAACGGATCGCGGTCTACGAGCGGGAACTCATACACGGTATCCGCCTGCGCGATGAGTTCCGGCACATCCAGCCAGTCGAACCGCCAATTGGCGAATACCGGCGCGAAATCCTCGATATTCGCTTGGCGGTTCCAATCGCTTCGGTCCGGCATTTCCTTCACGGTGAGTTCCGCGATCCAATTGACCAGCACCTTGCCTTCCGCATTCGGTCCCGAAATGGGGTAGGCCACGAATTTCTCGTCGACATGTCCTGCCATGATCATGGACCGCCCCGTTAAATATGGAGGCGCTTCCGTAATTCCCCGCCATAGAATCCTCCCCCCGTATTTGGGCAAGCCCTCGGCAGGGAAGAACGATCGCCGTACGGCAGAATGGATGCCGTCTGCTCCGATGAGCACGTCCGCGCGATCGGAACCGACCGCCTCCTTGGTCCGCCGATCGATGAAGAAGGCTTCGACGCCATCGCCTGCAACCTCGAAATGAGACAGATGATGCCCCGTTCTTATCGCGTCCTCTCCAAGACGCTGCTTGACTGCCCGCAGCAGAATACCTTGAAGGCGACCGCGATGGATCGAATACTGCGGCCAACGGTATCCCGCATCGATTCCTCGCGGTTCGCGCCAGATCAATTGGCCGAACTTGTTATAATAGATCAATTCGGCTGTACGTACACCTTCCCGCTCGAGCTCTTCGCTTAGTCCGAGTTCAGTCAGAATCCGCACGGAATGCGGCAGCAGATTGATGCCTACGCCTAGTTCCTTAATCTCTCCCACGCTCTCGTATAAGCGCACGGATACGCCAAGGCGGTGAAGCTGCAAGGCGGTAACAAGCCCCCCTATTCCCGCTCCAATAATAATGACGTCTCTTCTATTCGGCATGCTGTACCTCCTCTTGGATGCCCGGCACATACCGGTCTCGCGTTACTTCTTCAACAAGGGGGTAATTTCCTTCTTTTTCAATAAGGAATTCTGTCCGCCAATCCTAGATCATTAATCCCTGCAATAATTATATAGCGCATTCATTGAATCACTCTAAATACTAAGGTAAACTGAACCGAGAGGTGAAGTCTAGTGGACGGTTTCGAGAGAAGAAGAGAAAAAAAAGCGAAGCAGATTTTCTCTGCCTCGCTTGAACTGGTAACCCAATATGGCTTCGACAAGGTGAGCGTGAACGAGATTGCCGGCCAAGCCCGCGTATCTCCCGCCACCATCTATAACTATTTCGGAACGAAGGAACAGCTGTATCTATCCATGCTGAATCATTGGGTGGAAACGCAGCTCTACGAATATGACGCCATCCTCGAATCGGAGCGCTCCTTCCCTGACAAACTAAGAGCAATCATGACGCTGGAAGCCCATAACCTCCGACTGTTGGCAAGAATGAGTCAGGGACAAGACCCTAGAACGCTTCAAGCTTTTCTGGTCGTCGTGGAAGAGAAGCTCGAAGCCTTTTACCGTAAGATGATCCACATAGGCAAAGAAGAAGGCCGGATCGCGCATCAGTATTCGGATCGAATCATGCTTCAACATTTCAGGATCTTTTTCCGCGAGATCAGTGAGCACTTAAGCGCTCCGGACAATAAGGTTCTTATTGAAGACATCGATCAGCTGCTTCAATTATTCATCTGCGGAATATCTCCGACAAAAATGGTACAATAGAAGCTTATTACGAATTGGAGGAACGGAAACGATGACCACAACGCACTATCCCGCTGGCGATCCGCGGTTTGTATATCAGCCATCCGACACAGGAGCGATGCCCTACCGCATCCTTCTGTTCTACAAATATGTCCAGATCGAGGACCCGGAGAGCTTCTCGATCGAGCATCGCGACTATTGCAAAAATTTAGGGCTCAAAGGCAGAATTCTCGTCGCCCGCGAAGGGATCAACGGCACGGTCTCCGGCACCGCGGAGCAAACGAGCGCATACATGGCCTTCATGCATGAGCACCCGTTGTTCCGCGACCTCGTGTTCAAGATCGATGACGCTCCTGAGCATGCCTTCCAGAAAATGTTCGTGCGTCCCAAGCAAGAACTGGTCACTTTCCGGTTGGAGGATGACGTTAATCCGAATGAGCTGACCGGGACGCACTTGAAACCGGCAGATTTCTATCAGATGCTGCAACGGGACGATATCGTCGTGCTCGACGGACGCAACGACTACGAGTACGACATCGGCCATTTTCGCGGCGCGATTCGCCCCGAGGTCGAATCCTTCCGCGAGTTCCCGGATTGGATCCGCGAGAACATGGCGCAATTCAAGGACAAGCCCGTTCTCACGTATTGCACCGGCGGCATTCGATGCGAGAAGCTGTCCGGGTTCCTGATGCGCGAGGGCTTCAAGGAAGTGTACCAGCTGGATGGCGGCATCGCCACCTACGGCAAGGATCCGGAAGTGCAGGGCAAGCTGTTCGACGGGAAAATGTACGTGTTCGACGAACGCATCTCCGTGCCGATTAACCAGGTGGAGCCTGTAGTCGTCGGCAAATGCCATCATTGCGGCAAGCCGGAGGACCGCTACATCAATTGCGCCAACGACTTCTGCCACAAGCAGCATATTTGCTGTTCGGATTGCGAAGAGACGCATGAGATGTTCTGTTCCGACGAGTGCCGCGATTACTGGTTATCGCGCTCCGAGGTATAGACGTTAGGCTGATTGCCGGTTAAATACGCGCATGGCGAGCACATACGATACAATCAATATTCCAATGCACCATGCGAGCGCTGCCCAGATCTCGTTGCCGACAGACTGACCGGCAAGCAACGCGCGAATTGCTTCCACGATCGGGGTCACCGGCTGGTTATCGGCAAAGACGCGCACGACCGTCGGCATCGATTCGGTCGGCACGAACGCCGAACTGATAAACGGAAGGAAGATCAACGGATAAGAGAATGCGCTGGCCCCTTCTACCGTACGCGCAGTCAATCCGGCAAGGGCTGCGATCCAAGTAAGCGACAGCGTAAACAGAACGAGTATCCCGATAACGGCAAGCCAAGGAACCATCCCCACCGCTGAACGAAAGCCGATAATGAGCGCGACGAGAATGATGACGGTTAGCGATATGGCGTTGGATACCACCGAAGTGAGCACGTGTCCCCACAGCACCGAGGAACGCGCGATCGGCATCGTGCGGAAGCGCTCGATGATGCCTCGCTGCTTGTCTAAGAACAGGCGGTAAGCCGTATAGGCGACCCCGCTTGCAATTGCTATCAGCAGGATGCCGGGCAGCAAGTAATTCACGTAGTGATCCGTTCCGGTCTGGATCGCGCCGCCGAACACATAGACGAACAACAGCATCATCGCGATCGGCGTAATGCAGACGGTAAGAATAGTGTCCATGCTGCGGAATACATGGCGCATGGAACGGCCGAGCATCACGCCCATATCGCTTAAAAGATAGATTTTGTTTGACTCCATTACTTCTCCCCCTTGTTGCCCACGACGGCGAGGAATATGTCCTCTAATGACGGTTGTTTCTCAACGTACTCCACCTCTGCCGGCGGAAACAGCTTCTTCAGCTCATCAAGCGTACCGCCGGCAATAATTCTGCCCTCATGCAGGATCGCGATCCGGTCGGCCAACTGCTCTGCTTCCTCCAAGTACTGCGTGGTGAGAAATATCGTCTTGCCGCTGCCCGCTAGCTCCTTCACGATCTTCCAAACCTCGATGCGTGCCTCGGGGTCAAGACCGGTCGTCGGCTCGTCAAGGAAAATGATCTGCGGATTGCCCACAAGGCTGAGCGCAATGTCCAGCCTTCGGCGCATGCCGCCGGAATAAGCGGACGGCTTGCGGTCGGCAGCGTCAGTCAGTCCGAAACGATGGAGCATGCGGTCCGCTACCTGACGAGGTTGGTCGAGATGCCTCAACTTCGCGATCATGACGAGATTTTCTCTCCCCGTCAACATTTCGTCCACGGCGGCGAACTGGCCGGTCAGACTGATCGATCGCCGCACCTGATCGGGCATTGAAGCGACGTCATATCCGCTCACGAAGGCGGTGCCTCCGTCTTGTTTCAACAACGTGGTCAGAATTTTCACCACCGTCGTCTTGCCTGCTCCGTTGGAGCCGAGCAAGGCAAATATTTGCCCGCGCTTCACCGCCAAATCGATGCCCTTGAGCACTTCCGTATCCTTGAAACGCTTTCGCAAACCTTTCACTTCAATCGCCGTATCCATCCTAACCCCACCTTCTTACTTCGATTTACCCTTGACCTTGTTCATCGCTTTATTCACTTCTTGGTCGACGGATTGCTGGTAGAGATCAGCGTACGTGACGGAATCCTTGATCAAATCGTCGCAGAAGGCCGCTACATCGCTGCCGGTCACTTCGAGCACGCCTTTTCCCGCAGCCGCGCCTTCTTCGAAGAGGTCGACGATCCCCGAGAGCAGCCCCGTTCCTTCGGTCAACTCGACCGGACCGACCTTGAACAGATAGTTCTGTATCTCCTTATACACGATTCGATAATCTTGCGGTAACGATTTGACACGCGCCATATGCGCGCGCCACTCTTTCTTGCCTTGGATCATATCGTGAATGCTCATTCGAGAGACCTCCTATTTGCCTAATTTTTTGGCGATCGTCTTATTAAGCTGCTCGCGCCATTTGTCGCGATAGGTCTTTGCGCCTTCTTCGCCGGCCAGTGCCGAACAGAAACCTTTGATATCATCGCCTAGCACCTCTTGAACCGCCTGACCGTCCGCCGCCGTTTCTTCGAGCAGTCCAAGCACCCCGTCGAGTATCGGCAAGAGGTTGCGACCGGTAAAATCGGAATGCGACCATAGATGGCCCTTGATGGTTTCCCATGCCGTCTGATAGTCGGGCGGCAGCTTCCGGACTCGCATATCGAATGCATTCATCTGCTTTGTAATGTCGCTTCCTGTGACTCTCTCCCACAAGTTCATGGCCGATTCTCCTTTAACTCGTTCATTTTGGACGATATGAACGCCCACTTCCCCCAGAACTTCTGCAGTTCTTCGCGTCCCGCGTCGTTCAGCTTGAAGAACTTTCTCGGCGGCCCCATATCGGACGGTTTCTTGGTGATCTCCACCAGCTTATTCTTTTCAAGACGAATCAGAATCGTATAGACCGTTCCCTCCACGACATCTTGGAAGCCCAGGGCGTTCAACTGCCGCGTGATCTCGTAACCGTAGGTTTCATTGCGACTTATAATTTCGAGAACGCAGCCCTCAAGCACGCCTTTGAGCATTTCCGTTATGTTCTCCACAGCGTTCACCCCCACTATTCAGTACGACTGGTATGCAGTATCACTAAGTACAGGTATATAGTAATACATAGTAGTGGCGGGTGTCAAGATTCCCGTCACAAAAAAAACGCAACCGTATAACGGTTGCGTCATTGTATCGCAATGAAGCCCTAAAGCGATTGTAACATTCGTTCAATAATTTGCTTTGCCTGCTCGCGCGTATCTTCTTGTTCGTCGGAGTCGGCAATTCCGAGCGCCGCCTCCGTTATAGCGCCGAATAATATGTACACCAGAATCTCGATCGGTTGCTTCTTCATTCGTCCAGCGTCCATTAAATCTTGCAGCAGCATGGTAGTCAGGCTCATAATGCTTCGTTTTTCTTTCTCTCTCCACTCCGCCCACCCCAAGACGACCGGCGCTTCCTGCAAGACAATTCGACGGTACGAAGGCTGCAGGCACCCCTCCAGGTAGGTTTCCAGCGCATTCAGGGCTCTCTCCCATGGATCGGCTATTCGTTCGATTGCAGCCGTAATCCGTTCCTGCATATCGGATAGCAGCTTATCTACGACTTGTTCGAATAGGGCACGCTTATCTTTAAAGTAATAATAGAATGCTCCTTTCGTTAATTGTTCCTGTTTCGAGATTTCATTAATCGAGGTTTTGGAATATCCATGCGCCGTGAAGCTTGATTCGGCTCGACGCAGCAGAATGTCTTTCGTTGATTCGGCCTGATTGGAATTGGGTTGATATCGGTTCATGCATTCATTATACCGCAATTTCCGATATACGGAACACTTCTCCCCCTCCTACATACTCTGGGTATGTTTAACATACCGAGAGTATGTTAAACTTGTAACATCTCGAATCAAGGGAGGTTCTTTCATGAAAGAAGTACATACCGATGCTGGGATTGTTACCTATACGGATCAGGGCAGCGGTCAAGCAATCGTATTCCTGCACGGGACGTTGAGCAACGGGAATACATGGAGAAAAGTCGTTCCTATTCTCGCCGAACGTTACCGGTGCATCGTTCCCGATTTACCGCTTGGCGGCCACTCCGTCCCTCTGGAACCCGCTGCAGATTTATCCCCGAAGGGTATCGCAATCTTGCTGAAGCAGTTTTTAGATGCCTTGCGTATCGACACGATCATACTTGTCGGCAACGACACCGGCGGAGCGTATGCGCAGATTTTTGCGATGATGTACTCAGATTGCGTGACAAGACTGATCCTCAGCAATACCGATGCATTCGAGGTATTCCCTCCGCAGAACTTTGCTCTCCTCCAGGCCGGCGTGAACGTTCCGGGTTTTACTTGGTTAATGGGCCAGCTTTTGCGGTACAAGCCGCTTCTGAAAACATCATTCGTGCTTGGTCTGCTGTCCCATAACGTGACGAAGGAGGAATTATCCGATCTCTACGTTCGCCGCTTTATTCGACTGAAGGGGATTCGCGCCGATTTTACAAAAGCAGTGAAGGGGTGGTCGCCGGAATATACCCTGTTAGCTGCCGAGAAGCTAAGAGACTTCCGCAAGCCTGTCATGATTATTTGGGGGGCTAACGATCGAAAGTTGTTTCCGGTCGAATTAGGCCGACGCTTATATGACATCTTCCCGATAGCAACATTCAAACTTATCGATAACTCGCTTACCTATGTACAAGAAGACCAACCCGAGGAATTTGCGAAAGAAATGATTAGCTTTCTTGAAGAGGTTCATTGAGGCTGCATAATCGGTGTTGATGCAATACGGAATTATAGGTAAAGGCTCTCCCTCTTGAAGCATTGCCGGGAGATGCTGCCTCCCAATAGAGCGACGCTCTTGGCAACCGGCGCTTGATCGGGCAGCCTCCACGGCTTGTTTGCCATACCGCTATCTCCTCCTAAACAAGCTGCGCTATCTCCCATACATGACCGTCCGGATCGGCGAAACAAGCCGTTCTGCGCCCCCAAGGACGCGTTATCGGTCCATTCAATAACGACACGCCCCGCGCAATAAGCTCAGCGCATGCACGGTCAGCATCCGGGACTTGAATCGTATACATCGCTCTGGCGCCTTCTTCGGAGCGCCCCACCTTTGCCGGCTCGATCAATCCATGCGCATCCGATTGTTTCAATAGGTTGATGCATGTATTGCCGTAGTCAAATACCGCGCAGCTCTCGTCCTCGTATCTAATCTGAAGCTGGAACGATTCTTGGTAAAATCGCTTGGATCGCTGCACGTCACCCACAAATAACGTGATTTCGGAAATTCCGCTCACCCAATTGCTTTCCGACATCGGCACCCTCCTAACATCGTGATTTAGCATGCTGCACTTGTAGAATAGCATGTTCCGGCCTGCTGCATTTCTTGTCAATTGCTGTCTTTCCCGATCGAGGCGAACCGTTGATATAGCCGTTGCATCAATATCGGCAAGGAGATCAGGATGGGCGGGTCATCCAGCCGCGGCGGATATAGGACCACGTCTTGGTTAGGCACGCGTTCCTCGGGTCTTACGATGATGGGCATTCTGGAACGCGTTCTTAGCGTGTACGCCGGCAATAACATGTCGCTCGCCTTCGATTCCCACGACACGGAGGTAGCCATCAGGTAATAGATGCCCGGTTTAACGCCAGTAATCCGAAATGAATGATTGGCACGAGCCAATGTCCCATATAGCGGTACGCCCTCTGGGAGCGGCTTGGGGAATAGCCCTACCAGCACGACGCCTTCGAAAGGGATTTCGCTCCGGACCGTACCTTCGATATTGTCATGCAACGCTATTGACGCTGCATGACCGGATAGCCATATCGAAGGCTCGGACAACCGGCGCAGATGCTGCTCGGCATGGAGGCCGGAGTGTCTGAATTCGGATGGCGTCATGCCCACGGCCTTACTGAAGCGCGTTGTGAACGTTCCTAGACTCTGGTAGCCCAGTTCATTCGCGACATCCCGCACAGGAAAGTGAGTCGATAACAACAGTTCCTTGGCTCTCTGCATCCTTAGCGAGGAAATGAAATATTGCGGAGTCAATCCCATTTGATCTTTAAAAATGCGAATGAAATGATAGGGGCTATAAGAAGCATATTGCGATAGCCTAGCAAGCGATATCGGCTCATGCAGATGTTGCCGGATGTACGTAATGACATCGTATAGCTCCGGAAATTTAGAATCCACTAGAACCTCCAGCAGAATCCGTCCCTATGCGGTCCTCCATCATGTCACGCATTTTATGCAGCATTTCCTCCCAATGGCGCCTCATCATCTCTCTCATATAGATATCTTCCAGCATTTCTTGGTGAACGGCAATTGTCGTCTTCCCGGTCGATGTCGCTAGCAGAACGATTTGCAGGCGCGAATATTGCTCCCAATCCTTGCGTTTCCAAGTCAATCGAAGCTTCTCATACGGCTTAACGACCGTAAGCTTCCCGCTGATGCCATCCTCGGAATCAAATTCGTGCCCCTTCAACCATTTCATTGAAGATACATCCCCGATCCATAACCTCAACCCTTGCGTCGAAGCGAGAAAATGCCAAGCTTGTTCTTTCGTCACGGCCAGCGTCTTGCGAACGCCGATCTGAACTCCCGCATCCTTGGTCATGCCGACAGGCGTGCGTCCAAGCACGTGAGCGTACAAGGCGGCAATCCATTCGCACCACTCCTCGCCGACACCGTATCGAGCGCCGATATGCGTCTTCATTTGCTCATGCGTCCATAGCATATCGACTTCCTTCTGCAGCTCCATAACCCACTGTTCCCAAGTCTTACTTGTTGCCGCCATAAGTTCCCTTCTGAATATTGGCCCGATCATCGCTTCACCTCCTACTGCAACGATTATAGAGCAGTAACACTGACAGCGACTGTCAGCATTTCCTCATTGTCGGTAATAACCAAGCAAACTTTCTGCAATATCGGCTAGACATTCTCTTAATTCAGGGGGCTGCGTCACGCGAATCTTCCCGCCGTACGATAAGAGATAATACGATGCATGCAGATATAAATGATGTTCATCCAGCCTATAGTGGGCAGTGGTCGCCGTTCGGTCAACGAGTGTATGCGCGAACAACCAGTGACCGCAAATATCGTCGATCGCTTGCGGCAATCCGTCGATACGGACAGAAACCAGATGCTCGCTTCCGATGGATTCCGATTCCGGGAGCAAGCTGCTGAGTAATGAATCTCGCGGCACGAAAGAAATAGGGCGAGTAAATGGAGAATCGGTCATGCGGGTCCGCGCGATCCGATCGACTCGAAGATGCCGAATGGCGCTGCGCAAGTGGCAGTGGCCCACGGCATACCACTTGCCCTTCCAATTGACAATGCCATACGGATCGAATATTCTAGTCGTCGGCATTCCGCCATAATCGGCGCAATACTGGAGCTCAAGGCTCTTCCGATCATCCATCGTTTGCTCGATCCAGTCCAGCGTGGAGCGTACTTCTGAGCTGGTCGGCGGGTGTACGATATCCAGTGCCTTCTCCTGATCAGCCAGCCTTTCGTATTGTTCGATTGAGGCATAGCGCTTGATCTTAACGATAGCCCGATCCAAAGCTTCCTCCATCGGATATCCCGAGTTTCTAGCCATTTGTGCGGCTTGGATGAGAGATTTTTGTTCATCGGCGTCAAAAAACAGCGGCTCCATTCTAAAGCCATCCGAAATCGAGTAACCCCCGTCTCTGCCAGTCTCCGATACAATGGGCACGCCACTTGAACACAGCGCATCGATATATCTGTATACGGAACGCATATGGATCTCGAGATGCTCCGCCAGCTGTCTGGCAGTCATTCGCTTACGGGATTGAAGCAACAGAAGAATGGCAAGCATATGATCCGCTTTGGCCATGGAAACACCGTCCTCATTAATCCGCTGATATCCTATATCGATATTACCACAATATTCTGCTCGTTTATCCGCAATCGTGCTTGGACGATGCAAAGAATAGAGCGTCTCCCCTTGCGGGGAGACGCTCTGTATGTTTACCGGTTCAGTCCCAAGGCGCGGTACACGATCACTGCCACTTGCGCGCGCGTCACGATACCCTCCGGTTGGATTTGTCCGTCGATGCCTTTCACGATACCTGCAGCAACCAGTGCCGCTGTGCTTGCTTGTGCGTAATCTGCCACTGCAGCAGCATCTTCGTAGCCATCCAACGCACCGTCTGCCTTCGATAGCTGACCAACCGCTTCGAGTGCGCGAGCCGTCAGTACGATCATCTCTTGACGCGTAATCGCTGCATCCGGATTAAAGCTGCCCTTCCCGTCGCCCTTCGTGATGCCGAGCGATTCTGCGTAGCTGACCGCATCATAGTAGTAAGCCGACTCCGCTACATCATTGAAGGTAGTTTGGCCTTCCGCCTGCAGCCCGAGTGCACGGACGAGAAGGACCAGGAAATCTGCGCGCTTCACATCGACCGAAGGATCGAAGGACGTGTCGGTAATCCCCTTCACGACTTCACGGGACGCAAGGGCTTCGATCGCCGCTTGTGCCCATGTTAGCTTGCCGATATCGTCGAACGTCTTCGCAATCGATGCAATCGCATATACGCTGAAGTGCGTCGTCTTGAAGACGACAGCGCCGGCCGCAGCATCATATTTATAGCAAGCGATTTCCCTTTTCCATAATCCGGAAGTATCGCTACCTTGCACCCAAGACCTGTTTGGGACCTTGCACCTAAGGATAACTACTTTTTTGATCGTGACTGCATCCATTTCAATAAAATACATCGCACAATTACGCAACATAAAAAGGGGCTGTCCCAAAAGTCATTAAATTAGAACGACTAAGGGACACCCCTTCTTCATTTTTGTAAACAAAAAGAAACCTTTCCTTGGTAAAATGGAGGTACCACCCAACCATAAACCAAAAGGAG
>JAEZCJ010000076.1 GCA_023433615.1 Bacillota bacterium
CCCATCGCCGAATGGACGGCCGGCGCGTATTCCACGGCCGTCTCGCCCGGCACGAGATGCAGATGGACTTCCTCTGCCATCAAGGGAGCGAGGGACGCGCTGATGACCAGCGCGAGGATAAGTATCAACTGTCCACACCATAGCAGTCTTCGTGCAATCGATCTCATCGCGCCCCCCCTTCCGTTCTAACTATAAGCGTTGCCTATACAGTTAATTGTACCACAGACAGGGGGGCGGTGTCAGACATTCCGGATCATGCTTGTTCGAAGCGGCATGCCGCATCGTCTGCTTCTACGAACGCTTGAATGCTTGGCTGCCTGAGCGTTCGATGGACCGTCCATTCCAGGTAGTTCACCTTCACCTTCAACATCGGCTGTACCCACTCCGCACCTTTGCAGCGCTCCGGCATATTCTTGAACGGCTTCTGCGGGATGCGTATCGACGCTGCCGCTGCGGTAACGGCCTTCCAATCCTGCACGGACAGCCTGCCCGTGCCCGCATGTCCGATATAGATAAGATCGCCGGCCTCGTCCAGCAGGCCGAGCATCAGCGCATTGACCGTGCCGTCGCGATAAGTGACGCCGCCGACGATCGCGATCAAGTCCCGGATATATTTCCGCTTCTGCCACCGGGCGTCTTTGCCGTTCACGGCATACGTGCTCGTCAAGTCCTTCGCAATGATGCCTTCCATCCCGTGCTGCTTCATGACATCGAACAATTGCTCGCCGTTGGCGTAATTGTCCACCGGCCGCAGCTGCTCCGTCGGCTCGATCGTCGACTTGAGCAGCGCCTGCCGTTCCTCCAACGGGCGCTCGGTTACCCATTGCCCGTCAAGATAGAGGATGTCGAACAGCATGTACACGACCGGTACCTGAGCCGCCATCCGGCTGACATTCTGCTCCTTGCGTATGCTGTCCCTGCGCATGATCTCACGGAAGGACGGCCTGCTGTTGTCGAAGGCGATAACCTCACCGTCGAGAATGCACGACCGCGCGCGGCTTGCCTGCTTGATAACGGCCAGCTCCGGGTACTGCATCGATCGGTCGTTCAGGCTTCGATTCACGAGCCGCACCTCATCGCCGTCCCGGTAGGCGAGCATGCGAACGCCGTCCCATTTGATCTGGCTCACCCACTGGGGACCTGCCGGAATATGCTCGGTCGAGACCGGTTCGAACGGGATTACAGGTTTCATTAAGGGAGCCTCCGAATCGTACTCGCGCGTTCCGCTATCTCCAATGTGCCCAACCCGGCAGAGATTATAACCGAATAGCGCCGGCCTTCGCCTTCGCGGCATATTTTCGATTCGGCTTAGCCATAATGGTACTACTATCCAACACATAGGAACGAGGCGATACCGTGGCGGTGAAGACCAAGGGGACGATCACGATCGGCGGGACGGAGCTTACGATCTCGAACCCGGAGAAGCTGCTGTGGCCGGAGGCCGGCATCTCGAAGCTGACGTATCTGGAGCGCCTGGCAGAGCTCGCGCCTTATCTGATCAAGTACTGCGCAGGGCGCTATCTGACTGTCATCCGCTATCCGAACGGCATTCACGGCAAGTCCTTCTACCAGAAAAACTGCCCCGAGCCTATCCCCGACTACGTGACAACGGCGCTGCAAGGCGATATCCGTTACGTCGTGCTTGACAGTCTGCCGACCCTGATGTGGCTCGGCAATTTGGCATGCTTGGAATTCCACGCCTCCTTCGACCGGATCGGCGAACCGGAGCGGCCGACGGAATGGATCATCGACCTCGATCCTACGCTGGAAGAAGAACCGCGCATCATGGAAGCTGCTTGGCTCACAGGCGAGCTGCTCCGGTCGCTCGGCATTCAATCCGTGCCGAAGACTTCCGGCGCGACAGGCGTCCAGATCGTCGTTCCCTTGCGCCAGGAACTCACCTTCGATGAGATTCGCGCCGTGGGGCTCTTCGTCGCCGAATACCTGACCCGGACTCACCCGAAGCTGTTCACAATCGAGCGTCTCAAGAAGCATCGCGGCGACCTTATCTACTTCGATTACCTGCAGCACTACCAGGGCAAGACGATCTCAGCCCCCTATACGCCGCGCGCGCGCGCAGCAGCATCCGTCTCCACCCCGCTCCGGTGGGACGAGGTACGGAGGAACGTGAGCCCTGCCGACTACAATCTGAATACCATCGGCCCTCGGCTGCGGTCCATCGGCGACCTGCTCGAGCTTGCGCAGCAGCAGGATCTTCGTCCCATCCTCTCCTTCATCAAGGGCAAGGGTCGCTTGTGATCGCGATGCGTATGCTGACGAAGCTTATTCGACGGCGAATCTTGAACGCTGGCGAAAATGAAGCGTATGCTTCCGATGTGCGTTTCTTGCGAAACGCTGGAGGTGCTCATGTAGCTTTGACTACAAGCATATGCTTCCGATGTGCGTTTCCTACGGAAACGCTGGAGGCGCTGACAAGCGACCTTTTTGAACTACTATCTGCGATTACAGAAGGGGGGATAGCATGCGCGCTATGGCTTGCGCAGCCTTTTTGCGGCGCGGCCTGTTCTGTAGCTCGGCAAGCTTCAGCTCTCGCGAATGCCTGAGGTCGCGTTCGAAGTCTCTTTCCAGACGCGCGATCGGCCGCTCGTCGAAGAGCAGCGCATTCAGCTCGAAATTGCTGTAGAAGCTGCGCAGGTCCATGTTCGCCGTCCCTACCGAAGCGACGAGCCGGTCGACGAGCACGACCTTCGCATGGATGAAGCCCTTCATGTAACGGTACACGCGAACGCCGTTCGGGAGCAGCTCCGCCGCATACGACAGCGAAGCGGCCAGCACCAAGCGCGAATCCGCGACCTCCGGCAGTATGATGCGCACGTCGACGCCGCTCAGCGCAGCCGTCCGAAGCGCCATTAGCAGGCTGCCATCGGGGATAAAATACGGCGTCGCAATGTAAATTCTCTCCTTGGCCACCGCGATCGCCGAGAAGATGCACTCCAGAATCTCCTCCGCGCCGCTGTCCGGCCCGCTCGATACGATCTGAACCTGCTCGTCGCCGATGCACGGATGCTCCGGCAGATAAGCCGGATTCGTCAGACGCTCCTTAGCGGTAAATTCCCAATCCTGCATGAAGACGCTCTGAAGGAAATAGACGCTGTCGCCTTCCACTTTCAGATGCGTATCGCGCCAGAAGCCAAGCCGCTTGTTGCGGCCCAAATATTCGTCCCCGATATTGATGCCGCCCACATAGCCGACAATCCCGTCTACGACGACGATTTTCCGGTGATTCCGGTAATTGATGCGCTTGTCGAAGAAGGCGATCCGCGGCGGCAGAAAACATTTCACGCGGACCCCCGCCTCTTCCAGCTCCCGTACATAATCCTGATGCAGCTCATAGCTGCCGACGCCGTCGTATACGAGCCGAACTTCGACGCCTTCGCTCGCCTTCTTGACAAGCGCTTGCTTGAACTTCTGTCCGATCTCGTCGTGGCGCAGCGTGTAATATTCCATATGGATATGATGCTTCGCCTCTGCGATCGCGGATAAGATCGACTGGAACGTAGCCTCGCCGTCCGTCAGAATCTCGGTGCGGTTGCAGCCGGTCACCGGCGAACCGCTCATCTGCTGCAGCAGCCGGAACAGCCGCTCCTGCTCGGCGAACCCGGGGGCATGCATATCCGATGCGCGATGCACCAGCCGGCAGCGACGAATTGCCGCCAGTTGGGTCTCTTTCGGCGCGATGCCGCTCTTCCTTAGCTTCTTCCGGTTGCTGTATTCCTTCGCCAAGAAGTAATACATGACGAAGCCGATTACCGGAAGCACGTACAGGATCAGCAGCCAAGCTACCATATTCGCCGGCCGGCGGAATTCCAGTATGAGAACCGTCGCGATCTGCAGGATGAAGACGGCAAGCGCGATCGTCAGCCACAGCATGTAACTCCCCCTTATTATGTGGAAGTTTATAATGACCAGTTGTCAGCGCCTCAAATGTTTCCGAAGGAAACAAAGAGTCGGAAGTTTAAGCTTTTCGCTAACGTTCAAGATTCGATGATGAAAACACTTCCCGAGTTGCTTCTGCGATCACTAGTGGGCATTAGAAACAACTGCTTCGACGGTAACCATGGAATGCTTAGTGTCTCACCTAGCCGCCGCGAATAAACATGACGGCATGCGCCGATTCGTGTCCGCGGATATTGGCATGTTATCGCAGGATAACGAATAAATAGGTAGAGGACGTCCTATTCTGCTGGCAAGGCATGCGTCAGGCATCCTTGCCGGCTCAGGAAGGAGAGGTCAATTGGCGAAGAGCCCGCGCACGATATGGTCGCTGATGGTCATCCGCGGCGCTGACAAGCATGTCAGGCACTTTCGGGTATCGAAGCGCTCCCTCATCGCGGTGCCGGCGCTGCTGCTGCTTGCCGTCATCGGCTGTTTCGTCATCCTCCAGCTCCGTTCGGGTCTCGTCATCGGCGAGTTGGAGCGGCGGATCGAGCGCCAATCTCGCGAACATGCCGCCGCCATCAGTCGCAAGGAAGGCCAGATTCGCCGATTGGAGGAATCCGTCGGCATTTTATCCAGCAGCAGCCGAGCCATGAAGGCTCAGCTTCGGGAGTTGTTTGCGCTCGAGTCGAAGCTGAAGCATTTTATCGATACGTACGGCTTAGAGGAGCCTTCGGATGACGATAGCAGCGCTGCGGACAGCTCACGCCTAAGCTCGGCTCGCGATACCCCTCAAACTCTGCTACCCCCATCCGTTCCGGCTGACCCGATGCTTGCCGCGCTGGACGGAGAAGCTCCGAGCTACGCGCAGCTGTCTGGCATGATCGATGCGATGACCCGGCAGATGGAACGCTCGCTCGAGCAGGCGAGGCGTCATAAGGCGGCAGCCGACGCGATTCCCTCCGGCTGGCCGGCCGGCTCGCGCAAGCTGACCTCCGGTTTCGGATACCGCGTCGATCCGTTCACGGGCCGTTCCGTCATGCATGCCGGCATCGATCTTGCCGGACGGACCGGCGATCCGGTCTATGCCGCCGGAGACGGCACGGTCGAAGAACAGCGCTTCGATAAGAGCAGGGGCAACTACGTCGTATTGGCGCATGCGAACGGCTTAAAGAGCGTCTACATGCATTTGAAGCGGGCGGATGTCGAAGAAGGAGAGAAGGTCGCGCGCGGCGAGACGATCGGCCTGCTCGGCTCGACGGGGCGCAGCACGGGGCCGCATCTGCACTTCGAGATTCTGGAGGAGGGCGAGGCCGTTAACCCGATTCGGTACTTGAGATTGATTAAGGAGGACTGATCCATGTTCAAGGACAGGTCAAGCAAGCGGTTGGCGGTGACGGATACGCTGATCGGACAAGGAACGGTGCTGGAGGGCAAGCTCGAATGCGAAGCAGGCATTCGGATCGAGGGAGAATTCCGGGGCGAGATCGCCTGCAAGGGCGACGTCACGATCGGAGAGAGCGGCATCGCCCGCTCGACCATCGAGGCGCGGGACGTGACGATCGCCGGCAAAGTATTCGGCGAAGTGAAAACGAACGGCAGGCTGACCGTGACCGCCTCGGGCGAGCTTCACGGCAATGTCGAAGCCAATACGATGGTCATTCAGGACGGCGCCGTGCTGAACGGACTGTGCCTGATGGAGAAGACGGAGACGCGTCTGGAGACGAAGGCGAATAAGCCGAAGGAACAGCGCGCTTCCGCCTCACCGAGCCATGAGCATAAGGATACGAAGGAGAAGGCAAAGCAAGCAGGCTAGCCCGAGCGCTGACCGGTCATCTGCTCCAGTATCTGCTTCGCCAGCCGCTTCGGCGCTGCACGGAGGTACGCCTCCTTAAGCAGCGTACGGAGCTCATCCCATTGAATCGGTATACCCCGGCTCACCGACACCCATCCATGATGACCGATATACGGCGTCTTGAAGTAACGGTCCTCCTGCAGCAGCATGTGCTGCGTTTCCTTGTCGGACTTGAATGACAGGCCCGGGATGCCGTCGGTCTCGCCCATGATAATGAACGATTTGCCGCGGACCTTGAAGTTCGTGTGGCCGAAGCCGTCTGTTCCTTCCTCTGCCTCGGGATACGCCGCGCATTCCTGCCTGACTTGCGCGAGCAGCGCGAGGCCGGCCTCGGATCGAAAAGCATGGTCATGCAGCATTCGCATTCCTCCTGGTAAGCGCCTTCAAATTACTTAGCAAAAACAATATGAGCGTCCTACTATTAGTCTAGCGGGAAATCGTACCGTTAATTTAAAAGGAATCTGCACTCCAACTAAAATAGAGGGAAATCCTACCATTATTTAATGCTATCTGGCCGATTGCAGCCAATCCGTCAGCATTAGTGGTACGATTTCCCGTTAATTTGACCTGTAGAGCTTTTCCATTAAAAATAGTTGTACTATTTTCCGCTAATCGCCCACGACGCGACGCGCGCGTGACTTCTGACACCCGCACACCGCAGACGTTGACGCAATGGCGCTAACGTAGACGCATAACCCGGCTTGTCACGAATCGAACCGGTCGTATCGGCCATCGATCTCCTTGGCCAGCTTGCGGTACTGCTTCGTCTCCTCGACGATCGGATCAAGCTCGGTCTGGATCCGGATCTCGTAC
The DNA here is from genome assembly GCA_023433615.1 of Bacillota bacterium. Lineage (GTDB taxonomy): Bacteria > Bacillota > Bacilli > Paenibacillales > Paenibacillaceae > Paenibacillus_I. The sequence goes on from JAEZCJ010000076.1 coordinate 6,566, forward strand.
CGCGGCGAGATCCGACCGCGCAGCTTCCGCTCGCGGTCCGGGTCCTCCTCGAGCGGCCCGCCGGTCAACTGCTCGGCCAGCGCATGCTCCAGGCGATCCCACGGCTGCTTCACGTCACCTGCGGCCTGTCCGTGCTCACCGGCTATCGATTCGGCGTCCGCATTCCCTGCCGCTTCGACCGCTGCGTCAGCGGCATCGGCTGACGCCCGTTCCCTATCCGTGATGCGGCGTTCATCCTCGCGATTCATAAGCGCCATCCTCCTTCATCCTCGGTCGACGTACATCGATACCTAGTATCCGGCAGCATGGACAGCCTTATGTATTCGGCTGCGCCTCGCGCAATGTCTGGACGAGCTCGTCGTGAATCGTCCCGTTCGTCGCGACAACGTTGCGGACACCGAGATGATACGGCTTGCCGTCCATGTCCGTGACCTTGCCGCCCGACTCCTGGATGAGCAGGCAGCCTGCTGCCATATCCCAAGCATTCAAGCCGACCTCCCAGAATCCGGTGAGCCTGCCCGCTGCCACATAGGCCATATGAAGCGCAGCCGATCCGACGACCCGCACGTTCCGCACCTTCGGCACAACGGCCTGCAGCTGCGTCATGTTCAGCGGCAGCGAGGCATCGCGGTCGGCCGGGAAGCCCGTAGCGACAAGGCTGTCCCGCAGCACGGCCTCCTGCGAGATGCGCGTCCGTCTGCCGTGAACGTATGCGCCCTTGCCTTTCTCGGCAATGAACAGCTCATCGCGCGAAGGGTCATAGACGACGCCCAGTATAACTTCGCCCTTATGAGCCAGCGCGATCGAGACCGAGAAATACGGGAAGCCGTGCACGAAGTTCGTCGTGCCGTCGATCGGGTCGACGATCCAGAGATACTCTGCGTCCTGCACGTCCTTCAGCGCCGCTTCGGATGCCCCCGGTCCCGGCTCCACGCCTTCTTCGCCCAGGAATGCATGGTCCGGATAATGCGTCATGATCAAATTGCGGATCATCGTCTCCGAGCCTTTATCGATCTCCGTCACGAGGTCGTGCGGCGAATATTTAAGGTTCAAGCTGACATAGCTGCCGAGCTTCGTCTTGATCCATTCCCCGGCTTTGGCCGCGCAATTGATCGCGACAGCCGCGAAGCTCTTGCGCCCTACGATCTGTTCCGCGTTCGGGTCGCTCAACGTAATCCCCTGCCTTCCATCCCGTATTCGGGACTGCAATCATTGTCGCGCGTATGCGCGCTTCTCTTGCTACTACGCTCGAAGCCGCGTCCGGTTCCGCCCGATTGCCGGCCGCAGCCGTTCGTCACAGCGACGACGCGCCCTCGATGATCAGCTGCGCCGCCAGCAGCAGCAGGGTCATGCGCAGCAGCCACAGCAGCCCGTTGCCCGACATCTTGCCTGCGATCCAGGCGCCCAGCTTGCCCCCGATCCAAGCGCCGGGCACGAGCGCCAGCACGAGCAGCCAATCGACCTCTCCCATCCAAGCATGCACGCTGCTGCCCAGCGCCGCCGACAACGCGATGACGAACATCGACGTAGCGGTCGCCACATGCGGCGGGAATCGGAACAGCAGCACCATGACCGGCACGAACAACGACCCTCCGCCGATCCCGAACAGACCGGATACGAGTCCGACGCAGAAGCCGATCGCCAGTCCCGGCGCCATTGCGAAGCCGTACTCATGCGACAAACCCTTCGGGTCGACGTACTGGCGGCTGATCGGCCACTTGCGCGCCGAAGGTTTCATTCGATCGCGCGCGATCAACAGCCCGGCCATCGCCAGCATGAACAGTCCGAACGAGAGCTGGAACCAGCCGCCCTGCAGCCGTCCCGTCAGCGCCGATCCGACCATCGCGGCCGGTCCGCTCGTAATGAAGAGCAGCCAGCCGATGCGATAATCGACCCGCTTCTGCTTCGCGAAGGCCATCGTCGAGGAGAGCGCTGTCACGATCAGGACGGCCAGCGACGTGCCGACGGCCGTCGGATGGTCGATCGCTCCGCCCGTCAGCACGGGGCCGAACAGGATGAGCGTCGGGACGATAATGATGCCCCCGCCCAAGCCGACGATGCTTCCGAATACCGCCGCCACAAGCCCCAGCAGCACTAGCAATGCAATTTCGATCATCATGATGTCAGAACTCCCTAGGTGTCCATTCGTGATCACGCAGCATCTCAAGCAGCATATTCGGCATCGAACCTTGAACGCTGGCGCCAATGAAGCGTATGCTTCCGATGCTGCGTTTCCTGCGCAAACGCTGGAGCTCCTCATTTTCTCCATCGTCCAACCTATGCGTATGCTTCCGATGCTGTGTTTCCTTTGGAAACACATGAGGTGCTGACAATGGACGATTGAACTTAGAATGGTAAGAAACACCGCCAAGTTGCCTCGGGCGGTGTTCTCGCATGCGATGAAGCGGCGCCTAGTTACACGCCGACGATATGGTAACCGTTATCCACGTAGATGACTTCACCGGTAATGCCGCGCGACAAGTTGCTCATGAGGAACATGGCCGTGTCGCCGACTTCTGCTGCTTCGGTCGTCCGGCGCAGCGGCGCCTTCTCTTCTACCTGGCGCAGAATCGAGTTGAAGTCCTTGATTCCCTTCGCCGCAAGCGTCCGGATCGGCCCGGCCGATACCGCGTTGACGCGAACGTTGAACTGCCCGAGGTCGCTCGCGAGGTAGCGGACCGAAGCTTCGAGCGCTGCCTTCGCGACGCCCATGACGTTGTAATTCCGCAGCGCGCGTTCCGCGCCGAGATACGTCATCGTCATGATGCTGCCGCCTTCCGTCATGAGCGGGTACAGCCGCTGCGCGACAGCCGTCAATGAGTATGCGCTGATGTCATGCGCCAGCGCGAAGCCTTCGCGCGACGTGTCGACGAACATGCCTTCGAGCTCTTCCGTCTTCGCGAACGCGATGCTGTGCACGATGCCATGCAGCACTCCGAAGCTCTCCTTCAGCGTAACGGCCAGCCGATCGATATCCTCGTCCACCGTCACGTTGCACGGCAGGAAGATCGAGCCCGGAATCGTCTCCGCCAGCTTGCGGACACGCTCCTCCACCCGCTCGTTCTCGTATGTAAAAGCCAATCTAGCCCCTTGCGCCGCAAGCGACTGGGCAATCGCCCACGCAATGCTTCGATCGTTCGCCACTCCCATGACGACGATATTCTTGCCGTTAACCAATCCGCTCATCCCGGCGATCTCCTCCTTCATGTTCCTCTGTCCAAATTAACTGATTTTGACAACGATTTCAAGTCCGGCGGCCCCTCCCGCGCGCCGGCGGCCGTCAATCCGCGATTTCGATCGTCGCTTCGTCCAGCACCTTGACGCCCTGCCCGGCTGCCGCGGCGATGCGCATGTCCTTCATCAGCGTGAGCAGCGCCTCGTCCTTGCGCTTCGCCTCGAGCATCACGTCCAGGCGAGGCGCGACGCCTGCCGCCTCCCGCAGAAAACGAAGCACCGTTCCCGCGTCCACATGATCGGCATGCCCGCGGGGATCGCGCTCGCTCTTCGGGCTCGAAGCATGCAGCTTCGGCGGCAATACCCAGCCGCCCTGCGCATCCGGGACGGCTTCATCGGCTTGTCCGGTCGCGATCAACCGTTCGTTCTCCTTGCGCCACGTGCGCACGATGCGGGGCCATAGCTCCCCGATCAGCGTCCGTTCCTCGATCCCGCCGTCGTTAACGGCATGGTGATGAATGTCGAGCACCATCGGCACCTCCGCCTGCTCCGCGATCTCCAGCGTCTCCCGGGCATTGAACGTCTTGTCGTCGTTCTCGAGCGTCACGCGATGGCGCAGCTTGTCCTCGATTGCGCCGAATTGCTCCACGAATCGCTGACCGGACACGCTTTTGTCGCCGTAGGCGCCCCCGACGTGGATATTGCACTTCGCCCGCTCGTCCAGCCCCATGGCTTCGAGCATGCGGACATGATAGTGCATGTCGCGAATCGACGCGGTCAGCACCTCCGGCCTCGGCGTGTTAAGCACGCAGAAGTGATCCGGATGGAACGAGGCGCGCACGCCTTCATCCTTCACGTACTTTCCAAGCTTCGCAAAAGCGTCCCGTACCTCGTCCGTCCGGTACGGATCCCAGTCCGAGAGCGCCTCGTGCGTGGATAACGGGATGATTTTCGACGAGAACCGATATACCCGTACGTCATGCGCCACCGCATGCCGGAGCACGCGAAGCGCGTTAAGCAAATTCTCTTCGGTGATCCGCTCCAGCTTGCGCAGCGCGGCCTCCCGGTCCGTAAGTTTCGCATAGGTGGCATAAGTCATCGTACGGGAGGGCGAAGCGTTCGTCAGCAGAACGCTCATGGCCACGAAGCCGAAGCGGACGATCATGCCCGGTCCCCGAAGAACATCTCGTACGCGAGCGCCGTCTGTATGCGCGCTTCCTCGTCCGTCAGCTTCCGCACGAGCTCCATCTCGACCTGCGTCACTTCTTCGCCCTGGAAGTTGATCTCGGCGATGCTGGCCAGTATCTTCACGATCGCGATTGCCTGATTGGCCGGCGTGTAGGCGATCACCTTCTGCCCGGTCGGATAGACGCGGAAGCCGCTCTTGACCATCTTGCCCCTGCCGTACTCGAGCAGCTCGTACAATTCTTGCTCGGACTTGAATTTGCAGACGGAATTGAATTCGGATGCGAAGCCCATGCTTATAACCTCCTGTTATGTTCTTCTATAGAACGAACCGGACCGCGGCTGTCAGGCTGCGCGTCCGGTCTGCCCTGCTATGTATGAACAGCCGGCCTAGGCCGTGCCGCCCGTGTAATCGATGCGCTGCTTGCCCTCGTGACGCTCGATTGCCAGCCCGATCAGCTTGTCGAGCAGCTCGCGGTAAGGCATGCCCGTCTCTCGCCACATGAGCGGGTACATGCTATACGGAGTGAAGCCCGGCATCGTATTCACTTCATTGATGAACAGCCGTCCGTCCTCCCGGCGCATGAAGAAGTCGACGCGGGACAGGCCGGAGCCGTCGATTGCCAAGAAAGCGCGGACCGCCATCTCCCGGATCGACTCGGCCGTCTCGGAATCGATCTCCGCCGGAATCTGCATCATGGACTTGCCGTCGGTGTACTTGGCCTTGTAGTCGTAAAAGTCGTGCGAGGAGATGATCTCGCCCGGCACGGAGGCGCGCGGCTCGTCGTTGCCCAGTACGCTGACCTCGATCTCGCGGGCATTCACGAATTCTTCGACGATTACCTTGCGGTCGAAGCGCAGCGCATACGCGATCGCTTCCATTAATTCTTCCCGGGTCTTCGCCTTGGATATGCCGACGCTGGAACCGAGATTAGCCGGCTTGACGAAGCATGGGTATCCGAGCGCAACCTCGATCTCCATGATGAAGTAATTCGGATCCTTCTCCCACTGCGTCCGGTTGAAGTACCGGTATACGCATTGCGGCAGCCCTTCCTGCGCGAATACCTTCTTCATCATGACCTTATCCATGCCGACCGCCGATGCCAGCACGCCTGCGCCTACATAGGGGATATTCGCCATCTCGAACAGGCCTTGAATCGTGCCGTCTTCGCCGAAGGTGCCGTGCAGAAGCGGGAACATGACATCGATCGCGCGATCGTCGGCCGAGCCCGCCGCAGCGGTCAATCCTTGGAACACAGGCTGCAGGGCATTACCAGGCAGCGCCGCGCCGTTCGCATCGAGGCGCAGCTTCGCGATCTCCGCCGGTGCCGAGAGCAGCGTCTGGCCGGTATGCCACGCGCCTTCCTTCGTAATATAAAAAGGCTTGATCTCGTATTTGTCGTAATCGAAAGCCTGCATGACCGCCAGCGCAGTCGACAGCGACACTTCATGCTCGCCCGACTTGCCGCCGTAGATCAGTCCTACCCGTACCTTCTTCTCCCCCATTAACATATCCTCCTGGACCGATTGTGATTACGATGTAATGCTTCGAAGCTTATTCGGCGTCGAATCTTGAACGCTGGCGCAATTTCCGGTGCTCACGTAGGTCTGCGAGCATATGCTTCCGATGCTGCGTTTCCTACGGAAACGCTAGAGCTCCGCTCCTCATTTTCTACCATCGTTCAACCTTCTCGGCGCTGACAATTGGTCATTGTGAATACGCGATTCTCTCGCATAGTTATGCTTTGCGCTGCGCGCTTTGAGCGTGAGCACGCCAAACGCGCGGTCGCGAAGCATCTGAAGATGCTTCTGGCTGCTTATGATTAGAAATCGTCGGCGATGTGGAAGAACCGGTAGCGCGTGCGGTCTGTCCATGCGTAGGAATCGCGATAATCCCAATAGCGGTGCCTGCTCGACACGGTGTTCGCGTTCACCAGAGGCATGCCTTGCCGATCGAATGCCGTCACGACCGTGCTGTGCTGATACCGCCCGTCGCCGTCCCAATCGTATGTGATCACGTCGCCAAGCTGCAGCTCCCTCGGCTGTTCGACCGCCGTTGCCCGCATTCCCTCTGCATGCGGCGCGGCCAGGTAAGCCTCGAACGCATTCGAGACGGCCCAGCTGTAACTCCATAATTCTTGTCCGCCGCTTCGTCCCTTGTACCACCAGCCCGAATCCCTTCTATCAGTATAGTTCATCGGAGCATGGCCTGCAAAGACGCACTGGGACACGTAGTTCGTGCAGTTCACTTCGAAATTCTCGTAAGCCGGATTCGGCTCATTCCACCAGCGATCCGCATACGCAACGACCTGATCGCGGCGATACGGCTCGCTGAATCGGCGGGAATGGAAATTCGGCAGTATCGCATCGTTAATATATGGCATCGCAACGAGCTTGCCGTAGTCCCGGCTGCGGAAAGCATGCGGCCGATGATGCCGGGCAGCGCTCGCATGCTCGCGCATGCTGTTCGTCTCGGCAACGGCACCGGCTCCGAAGCGCGGCCGTCTCTCCGGAACATCCGGTTCGATGCGGACGATCGTCCAGCGTCCCCCGTCTTCGGCGAGCCACAGCCTGTCGGTCTCGAAACGTTCTTCGACGTAAGCCGTACGGCTCTGTTCCAGCGTACGCTTCAGATGCTTGCGCAGCGTGACATGGACTTCCTTGCCGTTCTCTCGCACCTCAAGCAGCTTCGCGGCGGATTCGTGGCGGGAAGGCCATGCGCCTCGCATGACGTCCCGCTCCTGAAGCCGGGCCAGCCGCTTATCGACTCGTCCGAGATGGTCGCGGTCGGCGACATAAGGCAATAACGCAGACGTACGCTGCTCAATCTCGGCTTGACTCGCCTGCTTCACGTATTCGTGCACGGCCGCTTGCCAGCCTTGCAAAGCTTGGGACATCGATTCTACCTCCTCCGCCTGATGCGGCATCCCGCTCGCTGCATGGAATAATCTCTTCATGTATATGATTCGCGGACGATTTGTATGAGGCATTATTCGCCTCCGCTACGGGAATGGACAGCTTGCCATCCATTCCCGTGTACCCTCGTCGCCATGAAATCTGGTCTTTACGGAATCCTATATGAAACGATATACTTAGGGTATCTGCATTTATGAAATCGCGTTTCACTGTATGAAACCGCGAGATAACCAAGGAGGAGATCGTTACCCATGGCGAAGCAAGACCAATACGCTGTACGCTCGGCCCTCGAGGTCGGCGGCAAGCAATACGCCTACTACAACCTGCAGGGCCTTGAGAAGCAAGGACTGGGCAGCGTCAGCAAACTCCCATTCTCCATCAAAGTATTGCTCGAGGCGGCTGTCCGCCAATTCGACGGACGCGCGATCACCGCTGAGCATGTCAAGCAATTGGCAAGCTGGGCTGCAGGCCGCGAAGACAAAGAAATCCCATTCATTCCGGCACGTATCGTGCTGCAGGACTTCACCGGCGTTCCGGTCGTCGTTGACCTGGCAGCTATGCGCGACACGGTAAAGAAAGCCGGCGGCGACCCGAAGCGGATCAATCCGCTCGTTCCCGTCGACCTCGTTATCGACCACTCGGTCATGGTCGACGCATTCGGTACGTCCGACGCGCTCGAGACGAACGAGAAGATCGAGTTCGAGCGCAACGGCGAGCGCTACCGCTTCCTGCGCTGGGCGCAGACGGCATTCGATAACTTCCGTGCCGTTCCTCCGGCGACGGGCATCGTGCACCAAGTTAACCTCGAATACCTGGCTTCCGTGGCCGCAACGAAATCGGTAGACGGCGAGACGGTCGTATTCCCGGATTCGCTCGTCGGCACGGACTCCCATACGACGATGATCAACGGTCTCGGCGTAGTCGGCTGGGGCGTAGGCGGCATCGAAGCAGAAGCGGGCATGCTCGGCCAGCCGCTCTACTTCGTCATGCCGGAAGTGATCGGCTTCAAGCTGACAGGCAAGCTGGCAGAAGGCGCTACGGCTACCGACCTCGCGCTGACGGTTACGCAGATCCTCCGCAAGAAGGGCGTTGTCGGCAAGTTCGTGGAATTTTTCGGCCCTGGCCTGTCGAACATCAGCCTTCCCGACCGCGCGACGGTTGCGAACATGGCACCGGAGTACGGCGCGACGATCGGCTTCTTCCCGGTCGACAACACGGCAATCGAGTTCCTGCGTTCCACGGGGCGTACGGAAGAGCAGATCGCATTGGTTGAAGCCTACTACAAGGCGCAAGACATGTTCCGTACGGACAGCACGCCTGACCCCGTGTTCACGGACGTCGTCGAGCTTGACCTGTCGACGATCGTGCCGAGCTTGGCCGGTCCGAAGCGTCCGCAGGACCGCATCGAGCTGACGAGCATGAAACAAGCATGGAACGAAATCATCCGCACGCCGATCGAGAAAGGCGGCTACGGCCTCTCCGACGAGAAGATCGGCGAGACGGTCGAAGTGAAGCACCCGAACGGCAAATCGAGCACAATGGGCACGGGCGCAGTCGTGATCGCGGCTATTACAAGCTGCACGAACACGTCCAACCCTTACGTTATGCTGGGCGCGGGCCTCGTCGCGAAGAAGGCTGTCGAGCGCGGCCTCGTGAAGCCGGAATACGTGAAGAGCTCGCTGACGCCGGGTTCGCTCGTCGTTACCGACTACCTGAAGAAAGCCAACCTGATGGAACCGCTTGAGAAGCTCGGATTCCACGTTGCGGGCTACGGCTGCGCAACCTGTATCGGCAACTCCGGCCCGCTGCCGGATGAAGTCGGTCAAGCGATTACCGATAACGACCTGACGGTCGCATCCGTCCTGTCCGGCAACCGTAACTTCGAAGGCCGCGTTCATGCGCAGGTGAAGGCCAACTACCTGGCATCCCCGCCGCTGGTCGTCGCTTACGCGCTGGCAGGCACGGTCGACATCGACCTGTCCACGGATCCGATCGGTCACGATCCTAGCGGTCAACCGGTCTACCTGCGCGACATCTGGCCTTCCTCGCAAGAGATCGCCGATGCCGTCAACTCGTCGCTCACGCCGCAGATGTTCCGCGAGAAGTACGAGCATGTATTCACGCAGAACACGCGCTGGAACGCGATCGCGGTACCGGAAGGCGAATCGTACGAGTGGGACGAGAATTCCACGTACATCGCGAACCCGCCGTTCTTCGAGAACCTGGCGGACGGCATCGCCGACATCGCCGACATCAAGAGCGCGAAGGCAATGGCGCTGCTCGGCGACAACGTAACGACCGACCACATCTCGCCGGCCGGCAACATCAAGGCCGACAGCCCGGCAGGCAAGTACCTGCAGGAACATGGCGTGAAGAAGGAAGACTTCAACTCGTACGGCTCGCGCCGCGGCCATCACGAAGTCATGATGCGCGGTACGTTCGCTAACATCCGGATCCGCAACCAAGTTGCGCCGGGCACGGAAGGCGGCGTAACGACTTACCTGCCGACGGACGAAGTGATGTCGATCTACGATGCTTCGATGAAGTATCAGTCCGAGGGCACGAACCTCGTCGTCATCGCCGGCAAGGAATACGGCATGGGCAGCTCCCGCGACTGGGCGGCTAAAGGCACGTTCCTGCTGGGCGTCAAAGCCGTTATCGCCGAGAGCTACGAGCGGATTCACCGTTCCAACCTGGTCGGCATGGGCGTGCTCCCGCTGCAGTTCCAGGAAGGCCAGAGCTGGTCAACGCTCGGCATCACGGGCCGCGAGACGTTCGACATCGTCGGTCTCTCGAACGACGTACAGCCGGGCTCGTCTGTGAAGGTCATCGCGACGCGCGAAGACGGCAGCAGCTTCGAATTCGCCGTCATCGTCCGTCTGGACTCGATGGTCGACGTCGATTACTACCGTAACGGCGGCATCCTGCAGACGGTTCTCCGTCAGATGATCGCGAACGGTTAATAGTATCTGGAAACAGCAATGGGCTGCATCTCCGAGTAGAGGAATCTACTTGAAGGCGCAGCCCTTCTTGTTGGTCGGCGATGGTGTTGGAACATTCAGTGCTCTGAGCGCTTGTTCAAAAATCGACTCCCACTTCTCCCCCAGTGCTGCATAGACTTCTTCGTCGTTCGTGCATTAGCGAAGCAATTTCGTCAATAAGACATGCTGTTGCGCTAACAACTGGCGATCTGTACGAACCTGACCACGATCCGCACACGATGCGCCAACGGCAAAAGAGCTGCCCACAGGACAGCTCTCTCTCTAGCACTGTCTTACCCTATCCTACTCAATGCCTATCTGAACCTACGGTTGCTGGCCTGCAGCAGCTTCGCCGATCGAAGCATCCAGCACGACGACGCTCTGGGACTCCGGCTCGTACATGACTTCCGCCTGCAGCGCCTCGCTCAAGAAACGCATCGGCACGAATACGCGGCCGTTCTTCG
>JAEZCJ010000128.1 GCA_023433615.1 Bacillota bacterium
TCCTTGGAATAACGGTAATAATGCCCGTTATGGGCGATAATCGTCGTGTCGATTATTTGATTATCCCGCTCGATGTACTTGTCAGGCGTCGTGAAGGTACGAAAATCCCGGGGACGGGCACTGTATATTTTCTGCTTCCGTGTCTGTTCATGCGGTTCTTGCGTCGCGGACGCCCAGAAAACCAAGAAATCCCCCGAAGCCTCATCGTAGACGGCCTCCGGTGCCCAGACGCAACCGGCTTCCGGAACGCCGACGGTAACCGCCCACGGCGACGACCATTGGACGAGATCAGTCGATTCCCAGACGATCATATCGCGGCTGCCGGCATTTACGGCGGTGTCCCACCCTTTGCCGTTCGCGATGCGAAGGTCCGTTGCAATGAGATAGAACTTATTCGCTAAGGGAGAACGTACGAGGAATGGATCGCGCACCCCCATCTCCCCCTGCTCGGAACGCAGCACCGGCAAGCCCGCGTGCAGATCCTTCCAATGCAAGCCGTCTTCGCTGTAAGCGAAGTAAATCTGTTCCCCATCCGGCTGTTCCCCGATGAAATGGGCCATTAGGTATCCTGAGTATTCGCCTTGCTTAGCGGTCAAGTGACTTCCTCCTCTATCGCGAGCTAATCTAATCGTTGCCGTTTCACACGACCGTGACTCGGGCTATCGCCTTATGTCCGGCCTTATCCAACCTCCAGCCCGGCTCGCCGAAGCACGGCGTGCCGTCCGGATTCCACAGCAGCCGCTGCACGCGTGCATGGCGGTTCGGATCGTACAGCGGTTCGCCCTCAATGACCTTATAAGGGCGCGCATGATAGACCAGCAGGTCGGCGGAGCCGTCTTCGCTCTCCGTGAAGCTGTTATGCCCCGGACCGTATTGGGCATAAGTCTCGCTGCTCTTGAATACCGGCTCCGGCGACTTCGTCCATGAGGCAGGATCGAGCAGATCGCTCGACTCGTCCGCCGTCAACAGCCCCATGCAATAACGGTCGTCTGTTCCGCTGGCCGAATAAGCCATGTAGACGCGTCCGTTCCGAATGAGGACGGCCGCCCCTTCGTTGACGCGGTGCAGTTGAATCTCCCAGTCGTACTCCGGCGCCGAGATCTTGACCGGCTCGGTCGCGATGGACCACGGCGTATCCATTCGCGCGATATAGAGGCAGGATTCCTCGAAAATCTGAGCCCAAGCCAAGTATCGCTGACCCCGATGCTCGAACGTTGTGGCGTCCAGCGAGAAGCTTTCGACCGGCATCCGAATTCGCCCCTTCTCGATCCAGCGTCCCGAGATCGGGTCTTCGTCCGCGCATTCCAGCACGTAAGGGCGGATCGCCCACTTGTCCTCTGCCGTTCCCGCCGCAAAATAGATATACCATTTGTCTGCGATATAATGGAGCTCCGGTGCCCAGATATGGTTGCCCATCTCGCCCGCTGCATGCTTCGTCCAGATGACCGTCTCCTCCGCCTCGGACAGCCCAGCGATCGTACGGGACCGCCGCAGCACGAGCCGGTCGTACTCCGGCACGGAACCGGTAAAGTAGTAGTAGCCGTCCGCATGCTTCCGTATATAAGGATCGGCGCGGTTCGGCACGAGCGGATCCGGATAGTCATCCCCGCGGACGGTTCCTTCCACGACTAGCGTACCTGGCCGCTCCAGCAGCGACGGATCGACATGCTCCCATACTACCGGGAATGCCGATGTCATCCCTCCCTCGAGCTCAACCTCGACTTGCTTCGGCAGCTGCAGCGGCTCGCCGGCCGCCAAGCTGACCTCCCATTCGCGAACGTTCGCTATTCTCATCTCGACTTCAAGCCTCCATTATCATGTTCTATTAGCCTATCATAGCGTCCTGAGATAAGTACTGCTACAGTAATCTTGTACGGCGAATGGTTCAATATTGCGACGCGGCAAGCGCACGAATAACCAGCCGACTTATTAAGGGACGGCTGGTCATTCGTGCGTCTGACTCCATTCGAATTGCATGCCGCTGCCTAACCGACCGTGATGCGGCTATCCCTTCACGCTGCCGAGCACGAGCCCCGTCGTGAAATATTTCTGCAGGAACGGATAGATCAGCAGAATCGGAATCGTCGCCAAGAACAACTGAGCGGCACGCCCCGTGCGAACGTTCATCATCGCGAGCAGCTGCGTGTAGTCCCTTCCCGCTCGCAGCATGAGCTGCTCGAAGCTTAACAGCAGCGTCTGCAGGTAGCTCTGAAGCGGATAATTCGAAGGATTGTTCATGTAGATTATGCCGTCGAACCAAGCGTTCCAATGGCCGACGATGCTGAACAAGCCTACGGTCGCGAGCGCCGGCTTCAAGAGCGGCAGCAGGACCTTGACGAGAATCTGCATCGGTCCCGCACCGTCGATCGTCGCGGATTCTTCGATTTCCTCCGGCAGGCCCCGAAGGAAGTTCATCAGGATGATCATGCTGAACACAGGCAGCGCCCCAGGAAGAATGAGCGCCCATAGCGAATCGATCAACCCTGTCTTGACGACGATCAGATAACTCGGGATGAGTCCGCCGTTGAACAGCATCGTAATGACGAAGAACATCATGTACAGATTGCGGCCCGCAACCTTCTCCTTCGTCTTCGACAGCGGATAGGCGGCCAGCACCATCAAGGCGAGGTTGATTGCCGTACCAAGCACGACGCGTTGGACCGCAATCCATAGCGAGCGAAGGAATTCCCCCCCCTCCAACGCGAATTCATAGGCCGTAGTCGTGAAGCCGACCGGCCAGAAGACGACATTGCCCGCAGAGACGGCAGCGCTGCTGCTGAATGAAACGGCAAGCAGGTTCGCGAACGGCAGGATGCACAAGAGCGAAGTCAAGATCAGTAACGTATAGTTGAACGCATGGAACAGTCTGCGTCCCAGGCTGTTGTCTTGGACCATACCTAATGCCTCCTCTACTCTAGAAAATGCGATAGCCGGCGACTCGATTCGCAAGCACAAACGACAGAAGGACCATGATGCAGGAGACAATCGACTTGAACAGACCGACTGCCGTTGCAACCGAGTATTGCGCCTGCTGAATGCCGAGGCGATAGACGTACGTGTCGATAATGTCCCCCGACTCGTATACGACCGGCGCGTACAGGTTGAAGATCTGATCGAAGCCTGCATTCAAAACGTTCCCTAGCGCCAGCACGGACATCAGGACGACTGTCGGTGCAAGCAGCGGCAGCGTAATGTATATCGTCTGCTTCCAACGCTTCGCGCCGTCGATCAACGCCGCTTCGTACAGTCCGGGATCGATGCTCGTCAGCGCGGCGAGGTAGACCACGGTTCCGAAGCCGAAGCCTTTCCATACATCGGTCACGATCATCGTCCACGGGAAGAGCGACGGGCTGCCAAGGAACGAAATCGGCTCGATCCCGAACAAGCCGAGGAACGTATTGACAATGCCTTCGGACCCGAGAATATCGATGAAGATGCCGGCCATGATGACCCAAGACAAGAAGTTAGGAATATAGACCAGCGTCTGGAACGTTCGTTTGATAAGCGGACGCGCGACTTCGTTCAGCAGCAGCGCGAAGAAGACCGGTACGACAATGCCGAGCACGATCTTGAAAAACGACATGTACAGCGTGTTCCAGATCGTCCGAATAAAGTTCGGTTGGTTGAATACATGTTGAAAATTATCCATGCCCGACCACGGCGAATTGAAGCCCATACCGGGGTTATAATCCTGAAATGCGATGATTAGCCCATAGAATGGCAAGTAGCTGAAGATGAAGGTGAGGATGACGCCCGGGACCAGCATCATATGGAATGTTTTCTGTCTTCTCAATTTGGCCAGCATGCCGCTCCTCCGTTCCTTACCGATTCAAGAGAGAAGGAGACGAGTATCCTCGCCCCCTCCGCGCGATCGCCATGATTGTTATTCGCCGCCGTACTTCGCATTGACTGCCGCAGACGCAGCATCGCCGCCGGCCTTCTTCCAGTTCGCGACAACCGTATCGAAGTAATCGATCGTCTCCGCGCCCATAATGATCTTCGTATAGCCTTCCGTCAGAATGTCGTCGAGCGTGGAACCGTAGTCGGCGAGCTCCTTCGGCGGTGCGCCCCAGAGCGCCGTCTCGACATAATGCTTGTTGTCGATGACCTCCTTGGATAATCCGTAGGCGTTCTTCGGCGCCCCTTGCTGCAGGTAGTCGCCTGTCGCAGCCGGCGTGCCGTTCTTCATGAATTCGACGCTGTTATTGTACTTCTGCCACATGCCGCTCGTCGTGAACGCGCTCGTGTCGCCCGACGTCAGCGCCTCGCTGACGCGCGAGAATTGCTCGTAATCCGTTCCCGGGTTGATGATCTTGAACGCACCGGTGACGTGCGCGATATCGTTATCGATGAAAGCAGATACGGTTTCGGACGATTCATGCTGTACGCCTTCATCGAGCATATAGGCATAGAAGTTAAGAAGCTTGATCGCCGCTTCCGGATGCTTCGATTTCTTGTTCACGACCGTATACGCGCCATTCGCGAAGAAGATCGACTGCTTCGCGTCGCTTCCGTCCGCTTGCTTGATTGCGTAAGGATAGAAGACGGCGTCTTTGCCCTGATTCGTCACGACGTCGACGCCCGGGTTATAACCCCACCACTGATAATACGGCTGTACGCCAACCTTCCCGGCAACCACGTTCGCGTTCATGGCGTCAAAATCCTTGATCGGGAACTCCGGATCGATAATGCCGAGCTTATACCACTCGGCCCAAGCGGCCAGCGCATCCTTCATCTCGGGCTGGACCGAGCCATAGACGATGCTGCCGTCTTCGCCCTTGAGCCACATGTCGGGATGAGCGCCCCATGCGATGGCCAGCGCATTCAGGTAGTCGAGCGACTGGTCGACTGCCATGCCGTAGCCGCCGTACGCTTCCATGAATTTGAGCGCGATATTCTTGACGTCGTCGATCGACTGCGGATCCGGCAGCCCAAGCGCCTCCTTCCAGTCGTTCCGGATCCAGATGAAATCCGGCTGGTCGATGAAGCCCCAGTGGAACTGCGGAATGCCGTAGAGCTTGCCGTCACGCTTGCCGGACTCGTAACTGGAGCTATCGATCTCCGTGTACCCCTTCACTCGTTCGGAAGCATACTTGCCGAATACGTCCGTCAGATCCATGATCATGTCCGCTTCGATCAGCTGCTGCAATTGGGTCGCGTTAACGGTGAACACGTCAGGCAGCTCGTTAGACGAGATGGCCAAGTTCAGCTTCGTATCGTATTCGTCGGTCACCCAATCCGTCACGACTTCGATGTTGAACCGTTCCTTGTAGGCGCGAGTCCAGACATTATTCGTCATGTCGTCGCCTTTCGGAAATTTCGCGGATGAGTACTCGGCCCGTATGGTGTGGATCGTGACCGGTTCGTCATACTTGCCGAAAGCGTAATCGACTTCTCCGCTGTCGTTCACCGCTTGCCCGGGTTCTGCCCCGGATTCCTTGCCTCCATTCCCCGATCCGCCTCCGTCATTGCCATTGTTGCTGCAAGCTGCGAGCAGAATAAGACAGCATGCCATTACGATTGCCAATATTCTCTTGTTCATGTGAACCCCCCTAGTGGCTTAGCTTTCATTGCTTCTTCATTGTAAGACCGGCTGCTGAAGCGGTATAGGAATGGGTTTGACCGGAAGCTTGCATATAATTGACCTCCTATTCGAATACAAGTGCGACCGTCCGTCACATGTCAAAATAACAATCGAACGCGTAAAAAATGTGCAATCCCCTTCCGCTCGGCGCGATGCATCTGTCCGATAGGCGAACGAAGACCCTTATGCGGCTCAGCGAATCTGCGGCCTGCATAAGGGTCTTCTGGCGTAATAGCCGATCCACGGCTTCAATGCGGCATGCGGACACGGTCGAGCTCTTGCTGAATCGCGGCCACGGCTTCCATCAGCTCCGTGCCCGTGAGGTAAGCGTTCAACTGTTCCAGAATCGCAACCTGCAGCGACTCGGTCGATACCGTGTGCGGCCAGTAGATAGCAGCGTCGGGTCGCGTTACGAATGCCGCGATCTTGCTGACGATCGGATCATTGACGCGGGCGTCGTACACCGCCGGGACGGCAAGCAGCGTTCGCGCCATCTCCTCCTGTCTCTCTCGTCCGTTCATGTAGGCCAGGAATCGCCTCGCTTCTTCCGGGTGCGCCGTCAACCTGCTGATCATCTTATAAGAACCGATGTTCAAGTTCGGCACGGTACGATCTTCGCCAGGCACCATCATGAAGTCGAATTCCTGGTCCAAGCCTTGTCTGATAATGCTGGGAAGGTCCCACGTACCGGTAATGATCATGGCTGCTTCTCCCTGTGCCACCATGTCTTTGGACTGCTCATGCTTATGCCGCATCCAGTCGGCCGGCACGTATCCGCGTTCGAAGATCTCCTTCGTCTTCCGCATCGCATCCATGAAGATCGGATCGTCGGCCTTGACCTCTCCGCTCTCCAGCCTGGACGTCCATGCGGCATCCGCGCCGTTATTGGACATCATCGATCCGAAGAAAAACTGCGGTACCCACCATTCGGAATTGACCGCGATCGGTACGATGCCCTTGCTCTTAATGATGTCGCAGATCCGGAGGAATTCGTCCCATGTGTCCGGCACCTCCAGTCCGAGCCGCTCGAACATCGACCTGTTGTAGATTAACCCGTCCGTATGCATCGGCCCGGGGACTCCGAATATTTTGCCGCCGACGGTAACAGGCGCAAGCGAAGCCGGGAGAAAATCGTTCAGGAAGTCGGACCCGCTCAGATCCAGATAGACGTTGTGGTCGATTCGGCGAATCTCCTCGAATAAGCTCGGAGACCAGACATCGAACACGTCCACTTTCTCGCCGCCGAGCAGCCTCATCTTCAAGCCGTTCGTGTAGTTGATGTTCGGAATGTAGTCGACCTCGATTCGAATGTCCGGGTTGTCCCGTTCGAATTCGGCGATCTCGTCGTAATAGAGACTGTCCGAATCCATCTGAAAGGTCGTATAGCGCAGCACGACAGGCTCGCTCGCCGCGCCTGTCCCTGCTGTCGTAAGGTTGCCGGGGTTCCCGCAGCCTGCAAGCATAGTCCATGCTGCCCAAGCGAGCAGGCCGACCAAGCGTCGTCCCTTCTTCATCCAACCGCCTCCCGTCATGAGCCGATCCTCAGGAGCAGATCGCTGCCTTTCTCGGCAGGCAACGCAATGCGGAATATCGTTCCCCCGCCGAGACGGCTCTCGAACGCGATGCCATACCGGATGCCGTAATGCAGCTGCAGCCGCCGCTGCACGTTATGCAGCCCGATTCTGCTGCTGTCGATATGCGACTCGGACAATCTATCCCTAAGCGACGCAGCCATCTCTTCGTCCATGCCAATGCCGTTATCTTCGACTTCGATGACGAGATCGTCCAGCACGCGGGCGACCCGGACGACGATCACGCCGTCATCTTCTTGTGCCGCTAGACCGTGGAAGATCGCGTTCTCGATAATCGGCTGCAGCACCATCTTCGGCATCCGGCAGTCGAGCAGCGACTCTTCCGCCTCCACTTGCATTCGGATTCGATTGTAGTAACGGACGCGCTGAATGGCCATATAATTGTGCAGATTCGCCAATTCCTCCCGCACGGTTACGATCGTTCCTTCGGCGCGAGCCGCATAACGCAGCATGGCGATCAGTGCCTCCGTCATCTCCACGATCGTATCCGCTTGCTGCATGGAGGCGATCCACTTAACGGATCCGAGCGTGTTATACAAGAAGTGCGGATTAATCTGAGACTGCAGCGCGCGGATCTCTGCAGCTGCCTTCTCGCTTTCTTCGCGCTGAATCTGTTCAACCAGCAGCTTCAATTCGCGGGACATCCGGTTAAATCGGACAGACAGATGTCCAATCTCGTCGCGAGACCGTATTTCCTCCACTTGATCGAAATGGCCTTTCTCAACGAGCAGAATCCCGTTCATCAGCTTCTTAATGGGGCGCGTGATGACGCTCGTGAGGTAGATGGAGACGATCGCGGCGAACAGGATCATTAAGAACGCCAACAGCATGATGTTCTGCTTAAGAATATCGCCTTCGGAGAGCAACTCGTCCGCCGGCATGTAGAGGTAGGTCGTCCAACGTTCCCGCTCGAACGGGCTCGCCACCACGATATGGCGGGACGGATCCGGACGAACGGTATCCGTGAACTTCTGCCCGATAAGCGCGGCATCCGCGTTATAGATGATATTGTCCGATTCATCGACAATTGTGAACCTTGATCGCAGCGACGCCTGCAGCCTGCCGCCTACTACCTCAATGACGCCGAGATCGATGCTGACGACCATGACGCCGAGCAGCGTGCCGCTGTTCATGTCGAGTATTTTTCGCGCGTGCGCGATGACGAGCTTCCCGCTCTTCGACTGACGGTCGACATGCGTGTCAAGCGTGATCGTCTTGCTGTTCGATACGCGGAAATAACGGAACCACTCTTCCTCCACAGGACGGTACGCGTAATCATAGGGACCGTCTGTACCGACGTACAGATCCTGCCCGCCGTTCAGGTTATAGATATAGATGTCGATCTCACGGTCCTTCATCAAGACATAATTCATCAGAAGGCCATAGGCTGCGTCCTCGTTCTCAGCGCTGTCGTCCCGAAGAAACTCCTGAATCGGATAATTGTCCTCGCCGGTCGCGCTTACGCTGCTGTTCATTCCGAAGCTGGCGACTAGCGATATTTTCTCGATCTCCTTCAAGTACTCTTCGATGTTGGTATTCGTCTGTCCCGCTACATCCATCATCAATTCGGTATACTTTCGTTCCAATAGCCGCTGTGAAGACGAGTACGAGGTGAGGGTCATGACGAAGACCGGCACCATGATAACGATGAGACAGATGATCAGGATTTTGGACTTAATGCTGACGAACGGCACGGGGCTTGTCATCGATTCACCTCGAACGTCTTCGGCCGTCAACTTCGTCGGACGATTCGCGATATTCTTCCGGACTGACGCCTACGACCTTCTTGAACAGCTTACTGAAATAGGTGTAGTTGTGATAACCGACTTTGTCCGCTACCTCGTATACTTTGAACATGTGGCCTTCGAGCAGCGATTTCGCCCTTTCAACCCGAACGCGCGTCAAGTAAGAGACAAAGTTCTCATCCTTCTCCTGCTTGAACACTCGGCTGAGGTAGGACGGATGTACATTGATCTGGCCGGCTACGCTCTGCAGCGAGATATCTTCGGCATAATAGCGGTGGATCAACTCCGCGGCCATATCGGCGTAGCCGGCTTGATCTCTCGGTCTCCCGCCCGTTATCGTCCTGCACGCATACTCGGTAACGATTCGATGGATAGCTTCCCGCGTCTCTGCGGAGAGAACCGCCTCATAGGTCGACTGGTCGCCATCAAGCCGAATCCTAGCAGCGGGGATCAAGGAATTCACGATTTCCGTTAAGCGAATATAAGCATCTCGTGTCGACCGCTCGTCGGCGTTCATCGCATCCAACTCGTCACGGAATTCGTCCAGGAACGCGACGATTCGCCCCTCGTTATTCGAATCGAGCGCATCTCGGAATGCAAGCTCGCGTTCGCCGCCCGGCATGGATTCGATTCGTACCCTCCTGCATGCGGATGCCGGCATATCCGCATGGAACAGCAATTGTCCGAAGCCCGCGAAGAACCGGCGCCGCAATGCGATATCCGCCTCCGAATATGCCATCCTGAGCTGCTTGAACCCTGCCGCGACCGAGCTGATCCCGACGGAGAACGATAGATTCATGAAGTCTCTCATCGTAGACATAATTCCGTTGCACAGCTTCTCGAGTTCGGCGCGCGCTTCTTGTCCGTCCGCGGCACGGGTGTTGTGAATGAGCAAATATTCCGCTGATCCCTCAACGACGACCTCACAACGCAAGCTGCGCGGAATCACCTCTTCCAGGACGTTCACGATCGAGAATCGAAGCAGCTTCTCGTCCTTCTCCACATACTTCTTCCGCACGGTCTCGAAACGATCGATACGGAACTTCGCGATAATAAGACTATCCGAGCGGACACGCAGCTGCAGCTGCTCCGCCTTCGCCTCGGCTTCCTTCTCGTCTAGAAGCCCGCTGATCAGATCCTTAAAGAGCCTCTCCTTCAGGTGGGTCAGGCTCTCTGTATAATCGATCGGCAGCGGGAATCGGCCGGGTTCGACTCCGCTGACCTGCTGCAGCTTCGCCCGGATGCCGCCAAGCAATTCGATCAGCGCTTCCGGCGTAATTTCGCTCTTGATGAGATAGTCCGATGCCCCTAGGCGCAACGCTTCCTTCACGTAGTCGATCTCGTCGAAATGGCTTAGAATGATGAATTTACAGTTCGTAAGCGCTTTCGAAGCTTCTCGAATCAGACACAGTCCGTCCATGACCGGCATCTTGATATCGGTAATGATGAGGTCGGGCGATGCGTGAATCGCGAGTTCGAGTGCCTCTCTGCCGTTCGCGGCCTCGCCGGCAAGCCGGAACCCGTGCGCCTCCCAATCCACCATGGAGCGAATGCCGATCCGCATGAGCAATTCGTCGTCGACGATCATCAGCTTGAACATCGTCATCCCTCGATTCCGTATATAGTCTATTAGTCTAATCATAGCTTCCGCCTAAACTTCTATGCCACGGTAAAGTTGATTGAAGGATAGCATTATATTGCGGTCACTCAAATTTCCAATTTCCTACAATCGCATATCGAAAAATGTCCGCAAATGGTGTATCGTATAAGGTAAACACGTGATTGTGATTGCAAGGGTCATCTCAACATCGAGGAGCGTCAGCCATGAACCGGAATCCCCGCATACAATTCGTATCTCCTTATCTCGACGGCGATTATTACGGAAAAATCTTCATTGCGCTGCAGCGCGAAGCCAAGCTGCGCAACATTGATCTATATGTCGTGCAATCGCTTGTGAATTTCCAGGAACAGCTTGCCTTCCCGCATCGAATCGGCTTGGAGGCGACCGACGGCTGGCTGCTCATGACGAATCAGCATTCGCCGCTGCCGATGGAACCCGAGCTGCTTCGCGCGATCGAAGCGTCGGGGAAGCCGGTCGTGACGATCGGCTACCGCGAGGATGCAATTGCTGCGCACGCCGTCGTGACGGAGAACCGCCGCGCTGCGAAGGAAGCGATCAATCATCTCATTCGGGATCATGGGCATCGACGAATTGCTTATATCGGAAGCAACGAGCATGTCGACCTGACGGAACGTTTCGAGGGCTATTCGGAAGCGCTTGCCGAGAACGGCATCCCGTTCGATGATTCCTTGGTATATTTCATGGAAGACGCC
Organism: Bacillota bacterium; assembly: GCA_023433615.1. Lineage (GTDB taxonomy): Bacteria > Bacillota > Bacilli > Paenibacillales > Paenibacillaceae > Paenibacillus_I. The sequence continues at coordinate 11,256 of JAEZCJ010000128.1, forward strand.
ATGCTGCCTGCCGGCATAAGTGCCGGCAAGGCTTTCCTTGCGGGCGGCAAGGATAAGGACGTCACCGCCGTATTCGCCGCGACCGATCTCATCGCCATCGGGCTGATGGAGACGATACGGGAAGCAGGCGTGCGCGTACCGGAGGATATCGCCCTGATCGGCTTCGACGATCTGCCGTTCTCCGCTGCGGCCTCGCCGCCTCTCTCGACGATACGCCAGACGTTCACCGATTATGCGTTGATCGCGCTGGAACGTCTGTCCGGCTTAATCCGCGGCGAACGCTTCGCTGGACGAGAAGCGTATCTGACTGCCGAACTCGTACGTCGCGCTTCTTGCGGTTGTCCTCATACGCCTATAACCGAGGCTCCTGCGGACACAGAGCAGAATTTGTCCCGCTCGAATGCGAGCATTAACACAATCGTCCAACGCCAGTATCAGCTCACCTGGAGCTGGGCCAATACGATCAGCGAGGAGCATTACGACTTCAGTCGCATGTTCAGCGACTTCTACCCTTGGGGTTGTCTGGCACTGTGGGACAGACGGGACGACGGTCAACGTCGGCTGATCGTAAGCCAAGCTTATAGCAACAACGACCTATCGCTTCCGGAGATCGGAACGAAGATTCCCTTGGCGCAATTCCCTCCATCTTCATGGTTCCAGAACGTGCAAGCGAACCAGTTCGTCCATATTCATGCGATCCGCAATAGCAAGATGGATTGGGGCTTCATAGTCGTCATCCGTTCGGTCGACGACCTGCTCATGATCCCAGGCTCGGACCTTGCGCAGACCGGATTCACGATCGCCCATGCCGCGCTGGAACGGGACGATTTGATTCGGCAAGTGCGGAACATTGCGGAGAAGCTGGAGATCGTATCCCGTACGACGAATGACGGCATTTGGGACTGGAACGTGGAGACGAACCAGATCGAATGGAGTATCCGTACCCGCGACATGCTCGGCGCCATCGGCGAGAACGTGAACCATGAACCGGAATCGCTCTTGAAGCTCGTTCATCCCGATGACCTAGAGCAAGTCAAGCAGACAGTCTGTAAGAGCCTGCGTAACGGGGATCCGCTAAAGATGGAATTCCGGATTGTGGGCGAGAGCGAAATGTGGATCTATGCCGCAGGCGACACGATCTGCGCCAGCGACGGGACCGTCACGCGCATGATCGGATCGCTGACGAACATTACGGGGAAGAAACTAGCCGAGCGCCGCATTACGCAGCTTGCGTATCACGACAGCTTGACCGGGCTGCCCAACCGCCAGCTGTTCCAAGAACGCGTCCTGCAATGCATGGAGCATGCCGATCGCGGCGGCACGAAGTTCGGCCTCCTGCTGCTGGACCTTGACCGGTTCAAGGGCGTGAACGATTCCATGGGCCATCAGGCCGGCGACGAGCTGCTCCGGCAGGTCGCCGAATGCCTTCGCAGCGTCGTGCAAGGATATCGTCAAGGGGATGCCAAGCGAAGAGAGCGCAGCATGGCCGCACGGCTTGGCGGGGATGAATTCATCATGCTGCTGGATGATATCGCGGGCGAAGCCGACTTGCAGGAAGCAGCGGATCGCGTCCAGCTCCGCTTCGAGCAGCCTTTCACGCTGCTCGGACAAGCCGTCGATTCCGCGTGCAGCATAGGCTATGCCGTGTACCCCGATGACGGAGACGACAGCGACGCCTTGTCCCGCTCCGCTGACATGCGAATGTATCATAAGAAGGAATCCAACCGAAGAGATGGGAACCGCTAATGTCCGTAAGGATGCTAGCGGCTCCCGGACATAACAAACGGCAGCAGGTCGCGTTGACCCGCTGCCGTTTGGCATTTACGATGAAATTGTCCGCAAGATGATTATTCTTTTACGCCGCCGAGCTGAAGCCCGTGCACGAAGTATTTTTGCAGGAACGGATACACGATCAGAATCGGCACGGATGCGACGATCGTGATCGATGCACGAATCGACATCGGCGTTACCATGTTGCGCGCGGCATTCGGGTCCGCCCCGGCCGCTACGGCCGGATTGCTATTCGAGATCATGGACGACGACAGCAGCTTCATCAATTCATACTGCAGCGTGCTGAGATCCTGCTTGGATGATGCGAACAGGAAGGTGTCGAACCAAGAGTTCCATTGTCCGACCGCTACGAACAGCGCGACGGTCGCCAGCACCGGCTGGCAGAGCGGCAAGATGATCGAGAAGAAGGTGCGAAAATCTCCTGCGCCGTCAATCTTCGCCGATTCGATCAGCCCGTCAGGAAGCTGCTGCATATACGTCCGTATGACGATCATGTTGAATGCGCTGACCAGGCCCGGAATGATATAGACCAAGAAGTTATTGAGCAGGTGCAGATCCTTGATCAGGAAATAATACGGAATCAAGCCCGCATTGAAGTACATGGTCATGACGATAATGATCGTGACCGACTTGCGGAATACGAACTCTCTCCGGCTGACCGCATAGGCCAGCATCGAAGTCAAGAATAAGCTCAGAACCGTCGCCAGCACCGTACGTGCTACCGATACCCAGAATGCATTGAATATCGTTCCGCCCGCGAACACGGCATCGTAGTTCTGCGTCGTCCACACGCGGGGCCATAAAAAGATCCCGCCGCGAATCGTGTCATTGCCTGCGTTAAGCGACACGGCGATCGTATTCAGGAACGGGTACAACGTCACGACTGCCAACAGGATCATGAAGAGTCCATTAAGGGTGTGGAAGACAACCGGCTCAAGCTGCGTCGATCTCGATCTCAACGGTATCCCCTCCCTCATATCAACCTGTCCTCACCAAGCCGCTTGGCAATGGTGTTGGCAGCGAAGATTAATGCGATACTTACGACCGTCTTGAAGATACCGGCAGCGGTTGCAAGCGAGTAATTCCCGATCTGTAGGCCGTACTTCAACACGAATATATCGATCGTCTGCGACCAGTCGATCACGACGCCGTTGCCGAGCAAATATTGGACTTCGAAGCCTGCCTCCAGAATCCAGCCGAGATTCATGATCAGTAGGATGACCACGATCGCTTTGATTCCGGGCAGCGTAATGTAGAGCATCTTCTGGTACCGGTTCGCGCCGTCGATCTCCGCAGCTTCGTAGAGCGAAGGGTCGATCGAGGTGATCGCCGCCAGGTAGATGATGGCATTCCAGCCGACTTCTTTCCAGACGTGGGATGCGCCGACAATGCCCCAGAAGTAGTTCGGCTCGCTGAGCCACATAATCGGGGAGTCGATGAATCCGAGCTTCATAAGTACCACGTTCACAATGCCGCCATCTACGGACAGCGAGTTGGCGACAATGCCTGTCACGATGATCCAAGACAAGAAATGCGGCAAATACGAGATGGTCTGGATCGACCGTTTGAATAGTCGGTTCTTCACTTCATTGAGCAGGATCGCAAAGACGATTGCCGTCACGAATCCCAAGATCATGTTGATCATACTCATCGCTATCGTATTGCGAAGCACTCTAAGGAACGTTTCATCGCTGAACAGAAAATCAAAATGCTTGAATCCGACCCATGTTTGCTCCGAGAACACCTTGCCCGGGCTGTAATTCTGGAATGCCATCGTCCAGCCCCAGATCGGATAATACGAGAATATTAATACATATGCCACAATGGGCAGCGACATCCAGAGCAGCTGCTGCTGACTGCGCATCCTGCTCCATAAGGACGCTTTGGGAAACGTTTTCGTGACTGTTGCTGCGGACTTCTCAGGTGGCGTTAATTCCGTGGCGCTCGCCATCGCGTTCTCCTCCATTTCTCCATGCGTCGGCGACGTAATCAATCCTGTACTTGTTCCGAAAAGATTCGGAAAGCACGCAGGCAATCGCCGGTGCTTTCCGAGTCTTGTATGACACGCTATTGATTACTTAGAAGTCCAGTTCTCGATCCGCCATTGCAGCTGATCGTTGATCCGTTCTTCGTAAGCTTTCACGTTAATCTTGTCGAATGCATCGACATACTCCTGCCATACGTTATCGAACTTATCCGACTTGGACATGATCGCTTTCGGCAGGAATTTGAGCGACGTCTCTTGCATTTGCTTGTTGGCAACAGATGCATCGGAGCCTTCGATCAGATCGATCTGCCATGCCGGGTAGTACACTGGGTTCTCCGGCGCTGGAGAGAAGAAGTCGGTCCATGTTTTGTGACCGTACGCTTCGAGCAGTTCTTTGTCCTCCGGCTTAAGCGACTCGAAGTACTCTTCAGGCTGATTGCCAGCGGTCGTCGCGTTTCCGTCGCTGAACGTACCTTCCATCTTAGGTGCTGCGCCATTGAATGCTTCGGCTTTGTTCGCCAATTTCCAAGTTGGATCTTCTTGTTGCTTACGTTGTTCCGGCGTCCGGTAGAATCGACCGTTCTCGTCTACCAGGTAGTCGACGCCTTCTTCGCCCCACTGGAGAATCTTCTGCCATTCTTCCGTCATCAGTGCGTCGAGGAACTTGAGGATGCGAACTGGATCCTTCGCGTTCTTGCTGATACCGAACCCGTTGTTCAAGTTCGGCGCCGGACGGTCCATGTACCAGTCCTTGACGTTCGTGTCGTATACGAGCGGGAAGCCGACATACGTTTGCCCGATTTTGTTCTGGGAGATCAAGGTGTCTTCGCCCTGTTGGAAGTTCCAGTGCTGGTCGAACATGCCGACAACGCGGCCGGACGAAATTTTCGCGAGATACTGGTCGTAGTTCTGCACGAAAGCTTCTTTGTCCATCAGCCCTTCGTTGTACAACTTGTTCAGCTCTTGATAGTACGTCTTCGCATAATCTTTAACCGCAAATACTTCTGCTACGCCGCCTTCCCTGACGACGACGCCGCCATCGTTCGGATGGCCGATCAGATGCTCCGGCGGATTGAGCAGCGGGAATACCCGCCAGTCAAAGGCAAGCGAGGTGTAGCCGATCGTCGGCTGACCGTCAGGTGTCGTCGGATGCTTCGCCACATAATCGCGGATCAGCTTCATGTAATCGTCAAGCGTCTTAGGCGTCGGATAGCCCGCTTCCTTCAGTACGTCCTTCTGAATCCAGAATGCCGGTCCTGCGTAGTAGGTCGACTTGAACTCGCCCGAGATAACGCCGAAGTTCGGCATCCAATAGATATGGCCATCGCTTGGATCCTTCATCTTGTTCCATTCACTCGCAAAGTGCTTCTTCAGGTTCGGTGCATGCTCCTCGATCAGATCCTCCAGCGGGATGACGGCTCCAGCCGCAACCAGTTTCGTATCGGCCGTAATGAGATCCGGATACTCGCCGCCTGCGATCATGACGCCGAGCTTCTGCTGCAGGTCGCCGACCAGGAATTCCATCTCGAGCGTGACGCCGAGTTCATCCTTCATTCGCTTATAGATACGATTATCCGGTGTCGGCGTCTGGTTCGGACCGCCGATGAATACCGAGATCGTAGCCGGATCAAGCTTATCGCCGGCAGCATCGTTGCCGCCGTTATTGCCGGCATTGGCCTCTTGTCCGGACGTATTCTTACCGTTGTCGCTGCTGTTGCTGGATTTGCCGTTGTTACCGGAATTGCCGCTGCAGGCGGCCACTACCAGGATAAGCGCCAGCACAATCGGCATCACATGCCAGAACTTCTTTTTTGTTACCCCCATTGAGAAAGCTCCTCCTTCGAGATGGTTGATGGCATTGCATCTCTCATTATGAGGAAATGAAAGCGATTGCAAAATACACGGATTTAAGCAGTATCCCCCCCTTTATTCAAGAAGTTCGTGCCCCTGCATTCATTCGTTCGCTCCTCCTTGCCTGCGTGCGATAATCGGTCGGCTTCATGCCTGCCCGCTTCTCGAAATGCTTCAAAAAATGCTGATATCCGTTATAGCCGACCGCTTCGGCAATCGTGCTCAGCGGCGCATCCGTATGCCCAAGCTGCCGCTTGGCATCTTCGATCCGCAGCTCATGCACGTACTCGAGTATGCCGAGGCCGAACTTACGCGTGAACGACTGCCCCAGGTAGACGGGATGAACGTAGAACCGCTCCGCGACCTCCCTGATCGTGAACGTCTCCTTGTAATGGTTGCGCAAGTACTCGGCAACCTCCGCCTGGATGCCGGCCTCCTCCGAGGCATGCAAGCCGTAAGCCTGGGTACAGCCCGAATCCTCTTCTTGCCGGGCTCGCTCGCGAAGCTCTCGAATCATGCTGCTCACTACATCCTCCGCCTCCGTGCCGATTACCGGCTTGGTCAAGTAGTGGGAGACGCCCAGCCGCATGGCCCGGACCGCATAGTCGAAGTCATGGTACCCGCTGGTAATTACGAACAAGATAGTGCCCTTCCCCGAACGGCGCGCCTCCTCGATCAGCGCGAGTCCATCCATGACAGGCATTCGGATATCGGTCACGACAAGATCCGGCGGCTCGCGGCGGATATGCCGCATGGCTTCCTCCCCGTTCTGATACGTGCCGGCAATCCGACAGCCGAGCCGCTGCCAGTCGATCGTCAGCTGAAGTCCGTCAAGCGCCAGCGGTTCATCATCCACGAGCAGCACCTTATACACGATCAGAACCCTCCTTCTTCCCTTCCGGATACAATAACGCAAGCGGAATGCGGAATCCGGCTTGCGTGCCCTGCCCAGACTTGCTGGCAATCCGAAAGCTTGCCGAACCGCCGTAGTACAATTCCAGCCGCCTGTAGACGTTCCGAATGCCGATATGATCGGTTCCTCCTTGTTCGGAACGCGCAAGTTTCAACACCTGCTTGAGCTTGTAAGACTCGATGCCGATTCCGTTATCGGTTACCAGAACCATAAGATCGTCCTTCTCCAGCTTCGCGATTACCTTGATCATGCGGTTGTCTTTCTTCGCTTGCAGCCCGTGCTTGCATGCATTCTCCACGAGCGGTTGAATGCTCATGCGGGGAATGCGAAGCCCGAGCGCATCCTCATCGACTTCGAATTCGTATTCGAATAGGTCTCCGAAGCGAAACTTCTCGATCTGCAGGTACATGGTCGTGTACTGCAATTCCTCGCGCAGCGGGACAAGGTCGTCCTTCCGGCCGAGCAGCTGACGCATTAGCAGCGAAAGATTCTTCACGACAGCGGCGACATCGGTGTAGCCGTTCTTGACGCACACGACGAACAACGCATTGAGCGTATTGAACAGAAAATGCGGATTGACTTGGCTGTGAAGCGCGGACAGCTCGGCGCGCACGCGCTCCAATTCGAGGCTCTTCTGTTGGATTTCAAGCTTGTATACCTCGTTGATCAGCATATTGATTTTGCCGGTCATCACATTGTAGGAACGGATCAATGCGCCGATCTCGTCCCTGCCTTCCGGAATGAAGATCCGTTCGAATCTTTCGTGCTGGATCTTCGACATATGTCTGGCCAGCTTGTTGATCCGGTAATGGTAGGATCGAAGAATAATAAGGACGAGCAGCGTCGGAATGACCGTGCTGACGGCCGCGAGCCACAGGATGGACCGCCGGGCAGCGTTCAACAAGCTGTCGATGCGCCCCGTATCGGCAATGCCGACCATTTTCCATCCCTTGATGTATTTGGCGTCTCCAAGCGAGCGTTCGATGACGTAATCCGATTCCGATTCCGCGAGCGCGGGAAGCTCCATCGCGATCGGATACGACCGTGCTTCCGCGTCCGTGCTATCCGCGACAACGTGGTCCCGCTCATCGATCAGGAGCAGCCGTAAATAGCCGGATTCTCGGCCCAGTATATGCTGAATCTTGTCCACGTTAAGATCGATGCGCAAATATTTATCATACTTCGAATAGGCCGCATAACTGTTCATCTTGCTCAGCACGCTTATTCGCCGGCCGGAATTGAGGAAGCTATTCTCGTTATACGAGGCCAATAGGATATCGCCGTCCATGCTCGTCAATTGCTCGAGCCATGGAAGATCGTCGGTAAGGCTGCCGATTACATAATAGTTCGTTCCTGTCTGAATCGTCTTGTTATCGGTATAGATGCGAATTTCCAAGATGTTCGGGTAAGCGGACATATAGCGCGTCAGGTTATTGCGAAGATATTCGTAATAGGTCTCGAAGTAGTCCACCGGTTCGTCGTACGTTCGGTCTATCGCGGCATTGATCGATTCGTCCCTTGCAATCGATCGGCTTAATGCGACCGATTCGTCGATCATGCCCAGCAGTTCCCCGGATGCCCGCTCGATCGATCGATGCAGGTTGTCGACCTCGCGCACTCTGATGTCTGCCGAATTCCGCTGATAGAAGAACACGTTGATGGCCATGACAGGCAGCAGAATGCACAGAAAATAGATGAGCAGAAACTTGTACTTGAGCGGAATGTCATTCACGCGATGGAGGAACGTTATAGGTTTTAGCACATCGCTCGTCCTTGCGGACTGCCACCACCCGTCACTGGGTTAATACAGCCTTGCGCCGTTCCGATATTCGGAAGGCGAAATGGCCGTTAACGCTTTGAACTTCTCGCCGAATGCCTCGGGATCATGATAACCCAGCATTTCTGCGATCGCCGCGATCTTCAGGTCCGTCTCCCGGAGGAGCCGTTTGGCTTCCGCCGTGCGGAGCTGATGGATGTACTCGCGGACCGAATACCCTGTCTCTTTTTTGAACAGCTGGCCGAGATAGACAGGATGATGCCCGACGTATTGCGCCAGCTCGATGATCCGGATGTTGGTGCGATAATGGGTCTGCAAGTACGCGATAACTCGAACAACGGCTCCTTCGTGATGAGCCGCCCCTTCGTTCTCTTCCTTCGTGGAGCCGCCGACCGACAACGGACGCGTCGATGCATCCGTCGTCAGCTCGATCAGCAAGCCGTGAATCTCTTCCGGTATGAGCGGCTTAAGCAGATAACGATCAATCTTGTACGGCATCGCGAGCCGAACGTACTCGAATTCCGAATAGCCGCTCATGATGACGATTCGGGATGTCGATCGAAGCTTCTCTCTCATCGTACGAATCAATTCCAGACCGTCGATTCCGGGCATCCGGATGTCGGTGAAGACCAGATCGGGCTGCATGGACGCCACCGCGGCGAGCGCTTCTTCGCCGCCCGAGACGGCCGCGCACAGCTCGAATCCATACGTGCCCCATTCGATCATCGTTCGCCAGCCCTCGAGCATATAGGGCTCGTCATCGACTACCAGCACTTTACGCATCTCGCTTCTCACCTCGTACCCGGCTGATTGAAGCTGCAGGTCAATCGCTACTCATACTTGCGATTCTTGTAATAGTGCTGCACGACGAACCGCATGAGCTCGCTCGGCTGCTCCGTAATGGCTTCCGTCTTGTCGGCGAACAGTACGCCGTGCGGCACGTCAGGCGTGCCCGGAACCCATTCGGGCAGCTGCGCTCCGATCGAATCCAAGCCATTCGGGTCCCCGGTACGGATGAAGTTCACCCAATAATCGCACATCTGGCGAGCGAGATCGTAATGCTTGCCGACGAACGGCCTCCAGCACTTGGCGAGCGTCTCGAAGAAGAACCATAGATCGACCGAGTGGAACGTCCCGGGATTATCCCAGCCCGGAATCTCCGCATCAAAATTGTAATAATACAGCGGCGCGTTCGCGCCGGTATCCCGATTCGCCTGCACGAGAATGCGAATCGCATACTCGATGCTGCTTACCGAAGCATTCTTCTTCACGGTCTCCAAATCTGCCGACTGCGCGCCGCACAGCTCCAGGAACGTTCCGGCGTCCTCTCCGAACAGCTCCGAAGCCAGCCGAGCGAATTCATCATGCGTATTGACTTGCGGAACGCTGAAGAACTCCGAGGATGTCTGACCGAACATGACCGGCACCATCCAGCGTTTGTTCTGCTGGAACAATTCGAACGGATGGCCGACGTTGAAGACGTGATCGATGACCGTCCCCCAGAAACCGCGGTAAGCGACAGCCTTGTCGCGCAGCCCCGCCGCATCGATCTGCCGGGCTTCCGCCAGCGAGGATACGCCGAGATAATCGAAAAATTTGATGCCCTCCTGCTCGGCTTCGGCCAGCCCCTTCAGGAACTTCGGCATGCCGCTGGTCGGATACAGATTCGTAAAGACGCCGCTCTGAACGATCGCTCGGCGGAAGAGGCCTTCGTTCTGCGGCGATGTGAGTTGGCTCATGACGCTGCCGCCGCCGGCTGACTGTCCGCCGATCGTCATATTATCGGGATCGCCGCCGAACGCGGCAATATTGCGCTTCACCCATCTGGTGGCCGCCTGTTGGTCGAGGTGTCCGAAGTTAGCCGGCGCCTCAGGCGATTCCGCCGTGATCTCGGGATGGCACAGAAATCCGAAAGCGTTCAGGCGATAATTGATCGTGACGACCACGACGCCTCGGCGCGCGATTCGTTCGCCGTCGAATTCCATCTCGGCCGGATGACCGACCTGCAATCCGCCGCCGAAATACCATACATAGACCGGCAGCTTCTCATCGGCGCGTTTGGCCGGCGTCCAGACGTTCAGGTACAAGCAATCCTCGCTCATGGCAATGTCCGGCTCGACGGCCCATTCCCGCGTATAGATGTTATTGTCGTCAATCTCTTGCCTCACCTGCATGGATACCGGGGCGAATTCATAAGCTTTAAGCACGCCGTCCCAATTCGCGGCTGGCTGCGGAGCCCGCCAGCGATTCTCGCCTACCGGCGGAGCGGCGAACGGAATGCCCTTGAAACTCGTAATTCGGGGATCGGCTGCCGGCAGTCCTTGAACGGTGCCGTTCTCTACCTGCGTGATTCTTAGCATGGATGTATGCCTCCTTATGAATGGCGAATAGTTGCCAGCGATTTTCCAAAATTATAGAATGCAAACGCAATCAAAACAATGATCAATGCGCATCTCTAATTGATGGATTCTAATATTATTTAAAACGTTTTCACGACGCGTGTCCCTGACGCGGCCTTTTCTTCTAATCCTTGTAAAATCCGCGAAAAAAGTCCCCTTTTCTCCTCTTCATCAGCGAGAAAACTGTTGACAATACGACTGTTGACCCTTACGTTTTCTCATCGTTACTAAAACGAAAATGCAACAGGCAATCGGCGGGGGGGCTATCAAAATGTATAACTTGCTCATCGTGGACGACGAGGCCATTGCCGTCCGCGCGATCGAACGAGGTGGTTCGCATCGCTTGTTCGGCGGAACCATTGCCAAGCGGCAATTCGGTCATAATCGTCGTGATCGAAGATAACGGGGTCGGCGCCTGAGTCTGGAATGCGAAAAACAGAAAAACCGGCTTGGCAGCCGGTTTCGTTCGTGCGGAAGGCGGTAGCGGTCAGCGAACTTGCTCAAAGTCGCCGCAAGACTCACGGAAAATAAACGGCGTCTCGTATACCAGCGATCGAGGCACGTCCGTAGGATCGAGAATCCGCTGCATGACCAAGCGGATGCTGCCGACAGCCATTTCTTCGACAGGCAGCTTGACGGTCGATAAGGACGGCACGCTGTACTTCTCCGTATCATGATCCCCGTAAGTCAGAATTTCCATCTCGTCCGGAATTCGGATGCCTGCCCGGTGGAATACGGGGAGAGCGGCGACAGCCATGAGTCCGAGCGGAAAAAACATTGCGGTCGGCAGCTCGGCGCCGCTCTCCACGATCTTCTTGGCTGCCGCATTCCCTCCATCCATCGTCATCGGAGCGGCCTGGATATGCCGCTCGTCCAGTTCAAGCCCATACTTCTTGCAAGACTCGACGAACCCGCGGAAGCGCAAATTGTTCTCCGCTTCAAGGAGGTGGGTCGGCACGATCGTCCCGACCTTCTTATGCCCGCGGGCCGCGAACAGTTCAGCCGACTTGCGTCCAATCTCGTACGTATCGACATGGACGCAAGAATAGCTGCCGCTCATCCGGTTGAACATAACGGTCGGCACGTTTAACGGATGATCTTCCAGGTAACGCTGCTCCTCTGCGGAAATCCCCGTCAATATCGCGCCGTGATAGATGCCTCTATCGCAAATTTCTTTGATTCTGTGAACCTGCTTCCGGTTATAAGGCTGGATAATCATCTCGAAATCATGCTCTTGTTCCAGAATCGAGCTCTGAGCGCCGACGAAGAACCGCCCCAACAGCTCCGATGAGGCGTCGGAAGGCCAGAAGGTCGCAATGACCGGTATGTTCCGGCTATTCGATTGTCTCAGTCTTCTCGCCGAGACGTTGGGCAAATACCCGACGCCCTGCGCAGCCTCCAAAATGCGCTGCTGCGTCTTCTTCGAGATCCTCATCTCGTCGCCGCGACCGTTGAGGACGATCGAGATCGTTCCTATGGAGAGCTTCGTTCGCTCCGCGATTTCTCTGATCGTTGACATCGCAATCCGTCCCATCCCATTCGTATTACTTCATTAATACGGAATGCGCGCGGGAATGTCAAGGACGCCGTGCTTACCCATTCGTCCTAGCGAGGCGAATGACGTTCCAGGACAGCTTCTTCGCGTCGACCTTCACGATGCCGCCATCCATTCGGGTTGCCGTATTGCGCTGCGGCTTGATGGCATCCGGGTTATCGTGACGGTTCCCCTTCGCCAGGTCGTCCGTATACATCTCGATATGCTCGACGAGCTGGTAACCTTCGAAGCCCCTGACGTCCACGCTCACTTCGATGTCGTCGGTAATCGCGCGGTTAATAAGGAAGATGGTCGCCTCGCCTGTCTGCTCATGGCAGACCGCTGCCGATTCGATCGCCTGCACGTTCTCGTAAGCGTACGATTGATTGGAGCCCGAGAGCGCGAACTGTTCGGTATTGAAGGTCGGGCCGTCCACGACCGGCAGGATCGACATCCCGCCCCGCGACAGCTTGTTCATCTGATAGAACGGATAGTAGGATGCGTTCTTCCACACGTGCTTGCCGTCGAAAGCCAAGGCATGACGAATGCCTCCTGTCATGCAGCCGATCTTGATGCGGTCCGCGTGGCGCAGGAACGTGAGCAGCACCGACGACGTCGCCAGCGCATTCAGCATCTGATGGGAGTGGAACCTTCCGTCCGCCTCAAGCTGAAGCGCGGGGTCATGGTACTTAAAGTCATTCTCCCGCGGCGCGAATTGAAAATAGCTTTTGCTGACGTCATGCCACCCTCTGCGCCCGTAAGGCACCTCGGTCGATTTGGCAAAATTCACCCCGTACTCGTCGAATGAGATGTACATTTTTTTAGGCGTGCGGAGCTTGGTCTGCAAGTAATCGCAAGTCGCGATCGTCGTGTTGATGTACTCCTCGAAGACGGAGGAAATATTGAGATAGTTGGCGATATCCCCCTCCGGCGCGGAATGGTAATGGTGCAGCGAGATGTAATCGACCGATTCGTAACACTGCTCAAGGGCTGCCATCTCCCACTCGGGATAGTGCTTGTGATGATCGGACGTGCCCGCGAATACCGTCTCCGCCTTGTTATCGACCCACTTCACGATCTTGGATATCTCATGGGTGCGAATGCCGAAGCCGACAGGATCCTTCTCCCAGGAACCGATCTGCCAATGGCCGTCCATCTCGTTCCCGAGATACCAGGTCTTGATCGGATGCGGTTCGGCATATCCATGCTTCTTCCTCAGATCGGACCAATACGTGCCGCCGGGCACTCGGGAATATTCCACCAGCTGCGCGGCGCTCTTCATCTCTTCCGTGCCGAGATTGATGGTGTACATCGGGTCCGTATTGACCCGCTTGGCCCATTCGATATATTCGTCGTGACCGACGAGGTTCGGCTCGATCTGGAACCAGGACAAGTCCAGCTGTACCTTGCGATTCTCGACGGGGCCGATGGAATTTTTCCAGTCCCACCCCGAAACCCAGTTGCCGCCCGGCAATCGCAGCGCCGGCAGGTCGAACTCCCGCACGGCATCAATAATATCGCGCCGGAAGCCCCTGTCGTCCGCGGTCGGATGCTCAGGACTGTAGATCCCGCCATAGACCCAGTTGCCGATCGGTTCCAGGAACGCGCCGAATAAGCGCTTATCGACCTCGCCGATTCTGTACGCCGGATGAACGGTGACTTTTGCTTGTTTCTTCATCAAGTTTCCCCTCTTTTCCGATGTTTGTTTTACTGCCTGCATGGCTATGCGATTTCGTTTTAGCCTAAATCGTAACATTGCTTGACATTTGCTGACATCGTATTGACTTTGTCGACAAATCGCCTTACGATCGTGTAACGCTTCGCTAAAACGTTATTGCAATTGGTTTTACCCAGGAGGTCAACCCGGTGACAAGACAACCCAACAGCTCCAGCTTGCCAAGCCGTGTTCCGGCAGCGAGTATCTGGACGGCCGAATTCATCAAGCTGACGATCGTCTCTACGCTGCTTCGAATCTGTACGCAGGTTCAGATTACGTCGATGCCCTTGTTCTTCCTGCACCTAGGGGGGAGCAACGCCCTGGCCGGGCTGTCCATGACCTTCTTCACGCTGTCAGCGCTTCTGACGAGACCGCTAGTCGGCCAATCGCTCGATACGCGCGGGCGGAGGCCCATCCTGATCTGGGGTGTTGTCGTCTATACGATCTCGACCGTGCTGTACGGATTGGTCGCGATCATTCCTGCGCTCATCTTCCTCCGAATCCTGCATGGCATCTCCTTCTCCGCTAGTTCGACCGCGACCAGCACGATGGTCTCCGACGTCTTGCCGGAGAGCAAGATGACGGAAGGCATCGCTTACTTCGGATTGTTCGGCACGCTGGCCGTTGCGATCGCGCCGTCTGCTACGCTCTACATGCTGGAAGTATCCGATTACGCCATGCTCTATTACATGACCGGCACCGTCTCCCTTATCGCCCTCCTGATCGGCCTCAGTATCGATACCGACAAGAGACGCCCCCGCAAGCAATTGGCTGCAAGCCATGGCTATAAGCTATTGGAGGCCCGTGCCCTTCCGCCTTCAATCGTCGTCTTGTTCGTGTCGCTGGCCACAAGCACCGTGATGGTGTTCCTTCCGACTTACGCAATTGGCATGAACATCGGCCATATCGGCACGATTTTCGTCGTGCAAGCCGCATCGCTGGCTATATCCCGTTTCATCGTAGGGCCTTGGATCGCAAGGACGAGTGCGCGGTTCGTCGTGACGGTCAACCTTGTCGCGCTTGGCGTCGCCCTCGCCGGGATCAGCTTCTCCAGCACCCTATGGGAATTGCTGCTATGGGCTGTCTTGTTCGGCTTCACGAGCGGCTGCCTCATCCCGCAGCTTAACGCGATGGCGATTACGAATTCGGATCGGGCGAACCGCGGCAAGGCGAACGCGACGTTCTATATCGCGCTCGACCTCGGGATCGGAGCCGGCGCCGCGGGTTGGGGACTCTTGTCCGACTACATCGCGCTGCGTTGGGTCTACCTGCTTGCCGGATTTCTCATGATCATCGCCGTGTATGCGTTCCTCTCCGGATACGGACGCAAGCGCGATTAACCTGACGGCAGCGTCATCTCGGCGACATGCTGTCCCGTCCGGCCTTCTCTCGATTCGCGATACGCCAAGCGGAGGAAGTTGTATGCGCCGTTGTTCCATACGCCGAAGTCATGAACGCCGTCCCGGATAACGACTTGGTACAAGCTCCCCAGCCGCTCCCCGGCACGTTCCGCAAGCCCGGCGATTGCGTCTTCATAATACCGGATTGAGATTTCGTCCCCGTCTCCGCAAGTCATGTAGAGCAGGCGGAGCATGTGGCCGGCTGCGACGCTGTCCCCCAGTACCGCCCCATCGCTGGAGGTCGGCGCATTCGAGAAGGCGCCGACGTAAGCGAACAAGTCGGTCATCCCCGGCGCACGTACCGTCCTTTGGAGCCCATTCCCCTGTCCGCTAGCCGTTTCGATATACCGGGCGGCGTCGCTCCGGTATCCGCCCAGAACCAGATTCAGGCATTGCATCCCGCCCATGGATAGTCCTGCGATCGCACGATGCCCGCGGTCTTGGAGGATACGGTCTTCCGACTGCAGGCGAATATCCGCATGCGTCTTGAACGCCGATTCGATGAACGGCAGAAGATCATGCCGCAGTTCGTAGTCGAAGTAGTAGAATCCGAGCAAGTTCGTCCCCTCCATATTGAAGGAACGGTCCGCCCAATCATGCGCGCTCCTGCCGTTCGGGAAGACGACGATCAGCGGTTCAATCTCGCGATTGGCTATAAGATGATCGAAGATATGGCAAATAACCGGATGGCCGTCGTCTCTGACCTGCAGCCACTCGTCGCTGTCGCCGCCGACGCCATGCAGCAAATACAAGACGTCATACCGCGTGACTGGATCCTGCTCGTCGTATCCTGGCGGCAAGTAGACACGGCACGATTTGCGAATAGGGTCGCCCGTCACGGTCTCGCGCCCGACTTGGCTAGAGTCAACGATCTGATCGGTTACGAACCTGCGCGCCGCATCGATATAGTTCTTTGCTTGGTAGGATACCTCAACGATCGTCCCCTGCTGGTCCTTCTTCGCCGCCCGCGTGTATTCGACCGGCAGCGTTCCTATGGTTATGGCCTGCATGAATGGCTTGTCCGCGTGCAAGATAACGCCTCCTCTATGTTTGCCTTCGCCGCGCTCATCCTGCTCTCGGAATCGTAACCGCGATTCGCTAGCCGTGCTATACTGGTGTTATCACTAATCGGCTAGGAGCGATACGTATGGTTACCATTCATTATGTCGAGAGCAATACGACGCATGCGCACGACTTCGTGATCGATGTTCCTTCCGGCTATCACTGGCTTCTCGTCATTACCAAGACGCCGGCGCTGTTCTGGGTGGGCGGCGAGCTTCGGGAATACCTGGCCCACAGTGCCGTACTCTACCGTCCTCTGCAGAAGGTCTATTACCGTGCCAGCGGCGAGCAATATATCAATGATTGGATTCGCTTCGAGACCAATGAACCGTATATTACGGAATCCTCGCTCCCGTTCGGCGTCCCGTTCGCCTTGGAGGATCCGGAATACTGCCACAAGCTGTTGGAGCTGTTGGCGATCGAGCATCGCTTCACGCGCGACTTCAGCGTCAATTCCATCGATCTGCTGCTCAGGACGTTAATGAACAAGCTCATGGAATCATGCGTCCGTCATGACATATCGCCGCAGTACTATCACTTGCTGAAGCTCCGCACGCTGATCCAGAATAATCCGGGCGATTACTGGTCGGTCCCGCGCATGGCGAATATGCTTCGCATCAGCGCAGGCTATCTTCAGAGCATCTACAAGAAGGCATTCGGCATCTCCTGCATGGATGATGTCATCAACAGCCGCATACGCATGGCCCAAGCGTACCTGATCCACAACAAGCAGACGATTGCCGAAATCGCCGCTCGCTGCGGTTATCAGAACGTTGAGCATTTCTGCAGGCAATTCAAGCAGATGACCGGCCAGACGCCGAGAATGTTCCAGAGACTTGCGAAGAAGTGATGTGACAGCGTTTACAACCGTACAGGCAATTCATGATCTATTCTTATGTACTCCCTTGCTATTACAAGTAAATTTTATAATATGAATCTGCTGATACACAATGATCTAAACGAATGAATCATTGATCTATTCTAATTTTGATTCATAAGACCTAAGCACATTCCATTATTGACTTTTATGGATGCCGGCGTTACGATTCACTCGAAAGCTAAAACGAAATTGCTAATCAATAGGAGAGGGGTGCTGCGGTACTTACGGCAAGCAATCGAATCACGAGGAGGAGATTATTTTGAAAAGAGGAATCAAACAGTCGATGCAGCCCGTCATGATGGCGCTGGCGCTCGTATCCTTGGTGTTCATGAACGTGATCGGTCCGCTGCCCGACGTCACTGATGCAGCGGGCAAAGGCAAGCCTTCGCTCGCGAAGAAAGGCACGATCATCTTGTCGGTCGGGGATTCCTACGCGCTCGAGCTCGCGAATAAGCCGTCCGGTGCGAGTTACCAATGGGTCAGCGACAAAAAATCGGTGGCTGCCGTGGATCCGAACGGAGTCGTGCAAGCGATCGCAGCAGGAACCGCAACCATTACCTGCATCATAACGACGAATAAGCATAAGGAATTTATCAGCGCCAAAGTCATGGTCAAGGAGGCAGCTATGAAACCATCGCCAGATCAAGCCGCAGTGCCTGTGGACAAGAACGGATTCGATTCCAGCGGAAGAATGGTCGCTTACTTCGGCTCGCCGGTCATCGACGGCACGACCGATCCCGTCTGGGCCCGCGCGCAAGCGGTTACGCCGAAGCATAGCAATGTCGATACGACGGCAACGTTCAAGGCGCTATGGGACGACAATGCCCTGTACATCCTCGCGGAAGTGAAGGATAAGAACTTGTCCGTAGCGTCCGGAACGCCTTACATGCAAGACTCGGTGGAGATCTTCCTCGACCAGAACAACAATAAGTCGCAGGAGTACGGCGCAGACGACTTACATATCCGCATCAACTACGAGAATACGTTGTCCGTGGATAACGGCAATCCGGAACGTTATTATCATGCCGCCAGAATAACGGATGACGGATATGTCGTCGAGACGAGAATCGCCCTGCCGTCGCCGCCTGCGAACGGCAAAGTGCTCGGCATCGAATTGCAGGTGAATGACGCGACAGGAGCGGAGCGGCTCGGCAGCATCAACGTATTCGACTCGTCGGGCAACGCATGGATGGACACGACGAAATTCGGCGAAATCCTGCTTACCGGCAAAGGAAAGGACGATGTAACCGGATTGAATCCCTACGATCTCATGAATAAGGTCAAGAGTACGCTGGGCATGAACTTCAAGCTCTATAAAAATTCGAGCATCGTTACGGACGCGATTGCGAGCGTCATCGGCGGCAGCGTGCTTAGCGGACACAAGGCCACGCAGGAGCAGCTCGACAAGCACTATGCCGCGATCGTGGATGCCGTCGGCAAGCTGGAAATGACGGAAGAAGCGGCGAACGAGAAATATTTCACGCCTGTTCCCGACGAGTATCGCGCGGACAGCGCCGAGCAAGGGACAATCGAAACCTTAACGTACCAATCGCCTAACCTGGCGGGCGGCAAGGACGACAAGAAGCTGCACGTCTACCTGCCATACGGCTATGATCCTTCCGACTCGAATACGAAGTACAACGTCTTCTACATGATGCACGGCGGCGGCGAGAACGAGGATCTGCTCTTCGGCGGTCCGGGCCAGAACAGAGAGCTCAAGAAAATTCTGGACAATATGATCGCCAAGGGCGACATTGAGCCGATGATCGTCGTTACCCCTACGTTCAACGGCGGCAAAAATGACGTTGCGCTCTTCCACGAAGAATTGGTCAACGACATCGTACCGCTGGTAGAGACCAAGTATAGCACGCATGCTAAATCCGGCAGCCTGGAAGACTTGAAGGCCTCCCGGGCACACCGCGCATTCGGCGGGTTCTCGATGGGCTCCGTCACAACGTGGTATACGTTCATCCACGCGCTGGACTACTTCAAGTACTACTTGCCGCTGAGCGGCGACAGCTGGATCATCGAGCAGCGGGGCGGCGGCCTCAAGCCGAAGGAAACGGCCGAATATCTGGCTAACGTTGCCCTGAAGTCCGGATATACGACGAAGGATTACTACATCTTCAGCGCTACGGGCACCCAGGATATCGCCTATCCGAACCTGAAGCCGCAGATCGACGCGATGAAGCAGTTGACGGATGCCTTCATCTACTCGTCGGACACGAAGAAGGGGAACTTCTACTTCATCGCAGCGGAAGGCGGCACGCATGCCTGGAACTGGCAGAACCAGTATATCTATGACATCCTGCCGGACCTGTTCCACAATTAAACCACCGATACCGTACAAGCTCAGGGCTGATCGCCCTGAGCTTTTGCTGTACAATAGAGAAAACACTTCAGGCTTCAGGAGGAAGGCTCATGCATAAGGTACTCATTGTCGATGATGAAATATTCGTACGCAAAGGGTTGATCAATCTGCTGAATTGGTCATCGCTGCAGTATGAAATTATCGGCGAAGCGGAGAACGGGGCGCAGGCATTGACGCTCATCGAGCAGCTCATGCCGGATCTGGTCATCGCAGATATTCGTATGCCCGTGCTCGACGGGTTAGGGCTCATCCGCCGAGTCCACGAGGAAGGCGGTCATCAACCGGTATTTATCATTCTAAGCGGGTACCCCGATTTCTCGTACGCCCAGCAAGCCTTCCGTTACAATGTATCCGACTATATTTTGAAGCCGGTCAATGAACAAGAGCTTACGACAACCCTGCTTCGCATCGCCAATACGTTGAATCAGAAACAGCTGCTATCCATGACCAGGGAAAAGCCGCTTGACGAGATCATAATCGAAAGCTTGGTCCAGGGCGAACCCGACGAGCAAGTGATGGCGCAAATCGCGCATACGCTTGACCTTCCCCTCTTCGCCCCCTATACCTATGTCATCGTTGAAATTCAGGACCTGCTTCCTCACGGTGAGATCGACTATTTGCAGCCGCTGCAGACGCTGCTTCAGCGTCATTACCATCTAGAGGGACAATCGCTTCTCATTCATGCTCGCGCGAATAACCAATACGGCTACATCGTCCCTCCCGTGCGGCAGGACGAGCTCATCGACTCTGAACGGATGGCATATATGAGGCTGCTGCATCATTTGGAGAACCAATTGTCGACCGATATCGCGATATTCGTCGGCCGTAAGGTCGATCGATTGAAGTCGATCGTTCACTCCAGGAGCAGCGCCGATGACTGCTTGAAGTACCGATATGCCGCAGGCTTCGACGGCGTGTTCATGGCGGCCGACCTGCTATCGCTCCCCCTCTATTATTTTGACGTCGACGAGGAGCTTCACGGCAAGCTGATTTATGAGGTTGAAGCGAATCATGAAGAAGGTTATCGGAACGCGATCGACGCGATCTTTCTGGCTTTTCAAGAACGGCATTTCGCCCCGGGCGCTGTCGCGAACACCGTCAGGAGAAGCATGATCGCCATTATCAACATCATTCGGCAGCTGGAGGGCACGGAAGAGGAGCTTGCCTGGCTGGAAGAGCTGCTGAACTGGCAAACCAAATACCGTAATTTGGACCAGCTGAGGCAGGTTGTGTTGAATTTCATCGAGGAAGCTGCCGATTATATTGCCAAGCAGCGTGCGGGCAAGAGTGAAGGCAATATCGAGCGGGTGAAGAAATATATCGACGGGCACTTCAGGGAGAACATCTATCTGAAGGGCATCGCGGCCGAATTCCATATGAATCCGATCTATCTCGGACAGCTGTTCCGCAAAAATTACGGAATCTATTTCAATGAATACGTCCTGACACTTCGCATCGAGGAAGCGAAGAAGCTGCTCCGCCAAACAAAAAAACGGATGTATGAAATCGCGGAAATGGTCGGCTTCCAGAACGCCGATTACTTCGCTACCCAATTCGAGAAGCTGGAAAAAATGACGCCGACGGATTATCGCAATAAGATGATGGATCACAGATAAGGAGGCCCGTCTTGCTCAACTTTCGATTGCATAATCTGAAACTGCGTAACAAGCTGATCGTCATCTACGACATATGCGTATTCATACCGATCGTGCTGACCAACGTGATGTTCTATCACGTGACGACCCTTAATGTGAAGAAACAGAAAACAACGGACGCGGAGCAAGCGATAACCTTGTTGCAATCCGAATTAGGCGCCTTGATTGACGATGCCGCCGGCCTCTCTTATTTGTATTCGATCGACAATCTGTTGCTCGCCCACCTGAATACGGAACACATTTCCTATGATCGCTACGTAGAATCGCTAAGCAGCGTCTCGAGTCTGTTCAACCGCGCGGACAAGGAGTCCAAAACCATAAGCTCCGTCATGATCATGAGCGACAATCCGACGATCCTGACCTCCAGTCATATCATCAAGCTCGAGGATGACGTTCGCGAAACGAACTGGTATCGCCAAATCGCGGATTACAATAACGCCTATCCGCATCTGTACGTGACGCACGACAGCATCAGTGTCATCCAGAAGCTGTCGGACCGCAGGTACGATGCTTATGAGAATGTGGTCAAGATCGACCTCAACAAAAAATATGTCTCGCAAGTTTTCGAGCTTTCCGGCTTTGAAGGTGATATCTATCTGCTCGACCCGACCGATGAAGCGCGGTTCGGCCGTTTGGCAAGCGGTGAGCCAAGCGCACTGATCGCAGCGGATCGTACGCTTCGGCTCGAAGATATCCCGAGGCCCAATAAAGCGATCTCGATTGGCAAGCAATATCA
>JAEZCJ010000139.1 GCA_023433615.1 Bacillota bacterium
GCAAGAGGTTGGCCGCTGCGCGGCCATCCTCTCTGTTTCGTTGCCGATGCTAGAGCTCGGCTCGCGCTTCCTGCGCGGCTTGAACCAGGTTGCGCAGGCTTGCCCACGTCTCCGTCTCGCCCCGCGTCTTCAATCCGCAGTCCGGATTGACCCACAGCTTGGCCGGATCGATCTTGCCCAGCATGCGCTTCAGCCCTTCCTTCATCTCGTTCACGCTGGGAATTCGCGGGGAATGGATGTCGTACACGCCGGGCCCGACCTCCGTGCGGAAGCCGCATTGATGGATCGTATCGATAATGGCCAGGTCAGACCTCGAAGCCTCGAACGTGATGACGTCGGCGTCCATGGCGTCGATCTCGCGAATGATGTCGCTGAATTGGCTGTAGCACATATGGGTATGAATCTGCGTTGCGGCCTGCGACCCGCTGTGCACCAGCCGGAATGCCGGAATGGCCCAGCTGAGATACGCGGGCTGCCAATCGGATCGCCGCAGCGGCAGCTTCTCGCGCAGCGCGGCTTCATCGATCTGGATCATGCGGATCCCGTTCGCTTCCAGCTCCAGCACCTCATCCCGAATCGCTAGTGCGATCTGGTAGGCGATCTCCTTCAGCTCGATATCCTCGCGCGGGAACGACCAGTTCAATATCGTGACCGGGCCGGTTAGCATCCCCTTCACAGGCCGGCTCGTCAAGCCGGCAGCGTAGACCGTGTAATCAACGGTCATCGAACGGCTGCGCGATACGTCTCCCCATATGATCGGCGGCTTCACGCATCGCGTGCCGTACGATTGCACCCAAGCCTTCTCCGAGAAGAGGATCCCGTCCAGGCATTCGCCAAAATATTCGACCATGTCGTTACGTTCGTATTCGCCGTGCACCAGTACATCGAGGCCGACCCGTTCTTGCTCCGCAATGCACGCCGCAATCCGCTCGCGGTTGAATTGTCGATACTGTTCCTCGGTAATGGAGCCGCGCTTATAAGCGGCACGGTTGGCGCGCACCTCGGCCGTCTGCGGGAATGACCCGATCGTCGTGGTAGGCAGCGGCGGCAGATTGAACGCCGCGCGCTGGATCGCTTCCCGCTGCTCGAATACGGGCTGACGCGTGAAGTCGCCCTCCGTCAGCGCCGCGATTCGCTCCTGAACGGCCTCGTTCCTTGCGTAGCGGGACGATTCGAACAATGCTGCATTCCGCTGGTAGCGCTCGTCAGCTCCAAGGTTCGTCGTTCGGTCCAGCAGCAGCTTCAGCTCCGCCAGCTCCGTCAGTTTCTCCTCCGCGAAGGCAAGGTGCCGCTTCACGTCCTCATGCAGCTTCGATTCGCTGCGCACCGAGTACGGCACATGCAGGAGGGAGCAGGAGGGGCCAAGAACGATCTGCGGCACGCTGCGATTCAGCTCCCGGATCACCGCGATCGTGCGGCTGTACGCGTTCCGCCAGATGTTCTTCCCGTTCACGAGGCCGGCGAAGAGCACCTTGTCCGCCGCGAATCCATGCCGGCGGATCAATTCGAGCGTCTGCTGTCCTTCGACGAAGTCGAGTCCGATACCGTCGAACGGCAGCGATTGAAGCGTTGCGTAACAGTCGCGCACATCCCCGAAGTAAGTCTGAGCCAGCACCTTGACGTTGCGCTTAGCTGCCAATATCGGCGCGTACAGCGTCGTGAACAGGGCGAGGTCCTCAGGCGACAAGTCCAGCGACAAGCCCGGTTCATCCAACTGCAGCCACTCGGCGCCCAGCGCGTTCAATCGCTCCAGCACCTCGCTGTAGGCTGCCGCGACAGCCTGGACGCAATGCTCTGCTTGTCTATCGCCCGTATAGTTCGCAAGCTTAAGCAGCGTATAGGGGCCGAGCAAGACAGGTTTGGCGGCAATGTTCAGCTGCTTCGCCTCGGCATATTCATCGAATAGCTTGGACCCGGCCAACCGGATCTGGACGGAATCGTCGATTTCCGGCACCATGTAATGATAGTTCGTATTGAACCACTTCTTCATCGGCAGCGCCTTCACGTCGCCTTGCGGTCCTTGGTAGCCTCTCGCCATGGCGAAGTACGTATCCGGTCCGCCCAGTCCGAGAGCGCGGTAGCGCGCCGGAACGATGTCGAATAATGCGGCTGTATCGAGCACGTTGTCGTACAAGGAAAAATCGTTGCACGGAATGTAGTCGATCCCGTATTCGCGTTGAACGGACCAATGCGCGGCTCGGAGCTCCGCTGCCGTGCTTAGCAGCGCGTCGATGCCGATCTCGCCTCTATAATAGCGTTCGGATGCGAATTTGAGCTCCCGCAACGCCCCGATTCTCGGATAGCCGATAATGGATGTCTGCACGTCTATCATCTCCTCATGCTGGAATACGACTAGTATAGAGCAGCGTGCCCATCGATCGGTAAGACCGAAATGCTATCGTGGGGCATAGGATAAGGCTATGGCATAGGGATTGACGGAGAGGGGACGATGAAACAACATATTGATAGCCTTCCAGCTATACATACTGTATCTTGTGTCCGCGGCAGAGATGTGGTAAGATTTGAATCAATCTAATAAGTTCCGGCTGGGTACTACTTAGGTAGAATAATAGGGAAGCTAGTGCGAATCTAGCGCTGTCCCCGCAACTGTATCGCCGACGAACGTTCGCATCCACTGTGCAGGGCTTGCATGGGAAGGGAACGGTAGGACGAAGCGAAGCCAGGAGACCTGCCTGATCGGAACGACGACTGCATTTCTTCGGGGACTGAGGAATGGAGCGATAGCGAATGTCGAATGCATGCGGCATGTCTTCCAGGCGAGGATTGCTTGTCAGCTTGTGTCGAACATCGTCTGCCGTTCCGACACCCTCGAACGCGAGGGTGTTTTCTTATGCACGCCCGAACGACCACAAATGAACCTAAGAGGAGAATGAACCGATGAAGCTCTATACCAAGACCGTATGTCCGAAATGCATGTGGATCAAATCGGAAATACAGCGTTCCGGCGCGGATGCGGAGATCGTGAACGTCGATCGCGACGAAGCGGCGAGAGAACGGCTAATCGAGGCAGGCGTAATGGCCGTGCCGGTTCTTGAAGTAGACGGAAGGCTCATCGTGGACCCGGAAGAAATGATGCGCGAGATGGAGCGAATCGCGCAATGATCGCTTATGCCAGCCGGACCGGCAATGTAAAGTATATCGTCTCCAAGCTGTCGCTGCCTGCCTTGGATATCGAGGAGATCGGCACGATTACCGAGCCGTTCCTGCTCTTTACTTATACGGACGCCCTTGGGGGCGTGCCGATGGCCGTGAAGCAATTCATGGATCGTAACGGCCGCTACTGCCAAGGCGTCGTGGCGAGCGGCAACAGCAATTTCGGGCATGCCAACTTCGGCGGAGCCGGCGACGCGATCGCAAGAGAGTGGCAAGTGCCGCTCGTGCGCAAGCTGGAGCTGCGGGGCTTCCCGGAGGACTATGATGCAATTCGCAGCTATTACGAACAATGTTTCCTGAAGGAGCGCGTCGGATGAAATCATTCTTGAAATTGAATAACGAAGTGTTGAACCAATACAGCCGTACCGGCCATCTTGATCTGGCCAAGGATAAGGAAGCGACCCGGCGATATTTCCTGGAGCACGTGAACGTTAAGCTCCGCTACTTCATCGACACGAAGGAGAAAATTCGCTACTTGGTCGATGAAGGGTATTACGAGCCTGAATTCCTCGCGCAATATGATATCGCTTTCATTGAGCGCCTGTATGAGCGGGCCTACGCCTTCAACTTCCGCTTCCCGTCCTTCATGAGCGCGAGCAAGTTCTATGACAGCTACGCCATGAAGAGCAGGGACGGCGAGGAGATTCTCGAGAAGTATGAAGATCGGATCGTCATTACGGCCCTGTATCTCGCGCAGGGGGACGAGCAATTGGCAGAGCAAGCGGTCGATGCGATGATGACGGCTTACCAGCCGGCTACGCCGACCGCGCTGAACAGCGGCAAGAAGGCGCGCGGCGAGCTGGTCAGCTGCTTCAAGCTGACGATGGACGATTCGATGAACAGCATCGCGGAGAACATCGGATACTGCCTCGAGCTGTCCCGTCTAGGCGGCGGAGTCGGCGTCAACGTGACGGACTTAAGGCCGCTCGGCGACCCGATCAAGGGCATTTTGAATCGTGCCAGCGGCGTCATGCCGGTTGCCAAGCTGCTGGAGAACTCGTTCTCGTATTCGAACCAGCTGGGCCAGCGCAACGGCTCCGGAGTCGTGTACTTGAACATTTTCCACGGGGATATCGAGAACTTCATTTCCTCCAAGAAGCCGAATGCCGACGATAAGATCAGGCTCGCGACGCTGTCTACGGGCATCATCGTGCCGAGCATCTTCTTCGACCTCATGAAGCGGGACAAGGATATCGTCTTGTTCAGCCCTTACGATATTTATAAGGAATACGGCAAACGGATGTCCGAAATCAGCATCAGCGAAATGTATTACGAGCTGCTGGACAATCCGAATATCCGCAAGCTGAAGCGCATTAACGCGAGGAAGCTGTACACGGAAGTCAAGAAAGCCCAATTCGAATCCGGCTACCCGTTCGAAGTGTTCGACGATAACGTGAACGACAAGCATGCGCTGAAGGGCTTAGGGCGAGTCAAGATGTCCAACCTGTGCACGGAAATTCTGCAATACCAAGAGACCAGCATCATCCATGACCAGGACGTCGAGAACGAATACGGATTGGACGTATCCTGCAATCTCGGCTCCATCGACATCCATAAGGCCACGCAATCGCCCGACTACGAGCAACTCGTCGATACGGCCATGAGACTCCTATCGAACGTATCGCTGATGACCAATATCAAGAATGTGCCTTCGGTGAGCAAGGCGAATCACGCCATGCACGCCGTCGGTCTGGGCGTCATGAACCTGCATGGGCATCTGGTCTCGCAGGGACTTCTGTACGGCTCGGAGGAGTCGGTGCTGTTCATCGATGCGTTCATGGAGGCACTCAACTACTATACGCTGCTCACTTCGATGAAGATCGCGAAGGAGAAGCAGGAGACGTTCTACGGCTTCGAGCAGAGCGAGTACGCGAACGGCGCGTATTTCGATTCCTATATCGCGAAGGAAGAGCCGGAATTGCCGATATCCGTCATTCGCGCGCTGGGGAGCGTCCCGATCATCACGAAGCACATGTGGGCAGAGTTGAAGGAGCAGGTCATGACGCACGGGCTGTTCAATTCGTACCGGCTCGCGATCGCGCCTACAGGCAGCATCTCCTATATTCGCAATAGCACGGCATCCATGGCACCTTGCACGGAGAAGGTCGAGATTCGGGATTACGCCGACAGCCGCACGATCTACCCGATGCCTTTCCTCAATAACGACAATATAACGCTCTATAAGGAAGCCTACGAGGTCGATGCCTATCGCATGATCGACATGTATGCGGCGGCTCAGCGGCATATCGACCAAGGCATCTCGATGACGCTGTACGTGACCGATCAATGGACGACCGAGCAGCTGGCTCGCTTGTACATCTATGCATGGATGAAGGGAATCAAGACGGTGTACTACGTGCGCCAGAGATTGCAGACCATCGAGGAGTGTGTATCGTGCTCGATCTAAGAACATTCGAAGCCGTCAATTGGAATCGGAAGGAGCAGGACCTGACCAAGGTGTTCTGGGATCAGCAATGGAAGCAGATCTGGTTCCCGGAAGAGATCGCGGTCAGCAAGGACATTAAGCAGTGGAACGATTTTGCCCATCAAGATACGTACAAGAAAGTATTCGGCGGCCTGACGCTGCTCGATACGATTCAGACCAATATCGGCATGAACGAGATCGCCCGCTACACGCAGGATCTGCAGGAGAAGGCGCTCTACACGGTGTTCGCCTCCTTCGAAGCGATCCATGCCAAGTCGTATTCGTATATTTTCACGACCTTGTGCACGAACGGCGAGATCGACAACATATTCGAATGGGTGAAGCGCAACGAATATTTGCAGTACAAGGCGAATCGCGTGAGCGAGGTGTACCTGTCGATCGAAGAGAACGATCCGCTCACGCTCTGGAAGGCGATGTTCGCCTCCGTCATGCTGGAATCGTTCCTGTTCTACTCGGGTTTCTTCTACCCGCTCTACCTGGGCGGGCAAGGCGTGCTGCGCAACAGCTCGGAGGTCATCTCCCTGATTCTGCGGGACGAGTCGATTCACGGCGTCGCGATCGGCTACTATGCCCAGCAGCGCTTCAAGACGTTCACGCCTGAGCAGCGAGAGGCGTTGACCGTGTGGGGATACGAGTTCCTGCTCGACCTGTACCATAACGAGATCAATTACACGAACGATCTGTACGCGGAGACCGGATTAAGCCCGGACGTGAAGAGCTATATTCGCTTCAATGCCAATAAGGCGCTCATGAATATCGGCTTCGAGATCATGTTCCCGGACGAGGAAGTGAATCCGATCGTCATGAACGGCATCCGCAACGAAGGTTCGACGTACGACTTCTTCTCCCAGAAGGGCTCGACTTACGCGGTCGCCAAGGTAGCCCCGATTACGGACGATACGTTCCGCTTTTAAATGGATTAGATGCCCTGTCCTTGCGACGGGGCATTTTTTCGATTACCAGTCCATTCCACTAGCATAATGTAAAGATCGGGCTATAATATCAAAATATGCACGTTGTTTTGTATGCATAAATATCGGGTAATTGTATTGGTACGTTTTTTCGAACCTAACTCGAAATGGGGAAATCCGTTTGCGGACGCCGAGTATGAACCGAATCAGACTGTTGCTGGCCGCAATTGTAAGCGTTCAACTGCTATCGGCATGCGAACTTGCCGAAGGCACGAATAATGGCAAAGAACCGAATGAATCGGATCCTGTTAGCGTGTATCAGGAGGCGGGCTT
The DNA here is from genome assembly GCA_023433615.1 of Bacillota bacterium. GTDB lineage: Bacteria > Bacillota > Bacilli > Paenibacillales > Paenibacillaceae > Paenibacillus_I. Next base: position 6,865 of record JAEZCJ010000139.1, read on the forward strand.
AGCGAAGTTCGATCCGCCGATCACGATTACGTTCGTTCGGGAGACGGGCGAGGGGCTGGAAGGATTAAGCCGCAATCTGGGCGAAACGATAGAGAACAACCGCTGGAACCGGCTCTATGAAGATGTGCTGGGCATTCAGATACGGAATCAATGGATCGCCAGAGGCGACCTGTACCGGCAGAAGCTGGGCGTGGCGCTTGCATCCGGGAACATCCCGGACGTCATCCGGGTCAACGCCGAGCAGCTGCGTCAGCTGAGCAACGCCGGCCTTATTCAAGATTTGACCGAAGTATATGACACGTACGCAGCGCCGTTCACGAAGGAGATTCTAACCCAGGAAGGTACGGGACCGTTCGAAGCCGCGACGATCGACGGGCAGCTCATGGGAATTCCCGATACGGGCGCCTCGATCGAAAGCGCTGAATTTCTATGGATTCGTACGGATTGGCTCGATCGTCTAGGATTGCAGCCGCCAACAACCATCAATGATGTGCTCGCGATTTCGAAAGCGTTTGCAGAACGAGACCCCGACGCGAACGGCGTTGCCGATACGTATGGATTGGCGGTTACTCAGCATCTGTGGGATCCTGCCATGGGTGTGGGCGGGTTCATGGCGGGCTACGGCGCATACGCGAATATGTGGATCGAAGACGAATCCGGCGGCCTCGTGCACGGCGTCGTCCAGCCGGAAGTGAAGCAGGCGCTGGCGGCGCTGCAGGAGATGTACCGGGATGGTCAGATCGACAGCGAGTTTGCATTCAAGAACGGCGATAAGGTCGGGAAGGACGTCACAGCCGGAAAATACGGCATTCTGTACGGCCAGCAATGGACATCCTTCTTGGTGGGAAGCAGCTACGAGGAGAACCCGGAAGCAGAATGGCAGGCTTATCCCATTGTGTCGGCCACCGATGCGCAGGTGTTGGTGCCGCTTCCTTTTGCGACAAGCCACTTCTATGCCGTGAAGAAAGGTTACCCGCATCCTGAAGCGATCGTGAAGATGTTCAATCTCCATCTCGAGAAGAATTGGGGGGCGACAGCCGAATTCGAGACGTACTACAGCACCCCTTACCCGGCATGGCAGCTCTCGCCGGTCACTCCTTTCCCGGCCCGCAAAAACTTGGAAGCGTTCAAGCAGCTGGAGGAGGCTCGGCGAACCGGAGATACTTCGATGCTGAAGGCAGAAGCGCAATCCATCCATAAAAATATCGAAGCTTACTTAACGAAAGGCGATAACATGGGATGGGGTTGGTATCATACTTACGGTCCGGACGGCGCGTTCGCGGCTCTTGATGAATATGAGCGCAACGATCAGCTGCTCTACGAGCCTTTCGTCGGAGCCCCGACGAAGACGATGGTCGAGAAAGAGTCCATTCTGCATAATCTGGCGCACGAAACGTTCGTCAACATCATTCTCGGACGGCCGATCGACGAGTTCGACCGATTCGTCGAGGAATGGAACCGGCTGGGCGGCGAGAGGATGACGGCGGAGGTTAACCAATGGTACGAGGATCGGGGCAGCACTCAGGAAGAGAGCGACATCGGAGGAGATTAGGTGCTGAAAATACCCGTAAATTCATTGCGCAAAACCATATTCGTCAGGCTGGTATTCACGTACCTGATCGTCATCCTCCCCATCATTCTGCTAGGCGTGTATCTGTATAATTGGAGTTACAAGAACGCGAGCGAGGAAGTGTCGAGGAATACGCTGGCGCAGCTGTCTGCCTATCTCCAAGATCTGGATCGCGAGATCGAATGGATGGAGATCCAGCAATACGACATTCTGCAAGAGGGCGAGCTTCGCAAGATCGCGCTCACATGGGATATGATGGACGGCGTCGAACGCAAGGCGAGCATCAATTACATGCTCCACCGCATTACTTCTATTAAAAATACCAGCGCGTATATTAAGGACATCTACATCCATATCCGTTCCATAGGTAAGACGGTATCAGGCGGCAACGGGCTGTACGTCTTCGATTGGGGGCGCTACGATGCGGTACGCTCCCAGGCGTTGGAGGGCGATAGCCGCCTGTTCAAGCTGTCCGGCACGCTGCATCTCAGCGGCTCGATGTACGGCGGCAACGAAGACGGCGAACCGCTGGCACTCGTGCAGATCGAGCTGGATAACGAGAAGCTGAAGGAATCGCTTGGGCAAGTGAACGTGTATCCGGAGAGCGGCTCGTTCCTCATCGATGAGCGTTCGGGCTTCATGCTGGCCAGCGCCGACGCTATGGTCCCGATTCTCGAGACGTATAGGCTCGAGAGGGATGGCAGGTCCGATGAGTCGATGCTGCTAGCTGTCGACGGCAGGAAGTATCACATCGACCAAGCGTCGTCCGAGAGGCTGGGGTTGGCCGTCGCATCGTTCTTGCCGGAGGAAACCGTCAAGCGCCCGCTCAATAAATTCAATTTATGGGCATGGTTGTTCATGGGCACCTCCATATTCGCCATCGTCATCTACGCTTTGTCGACGTATAAGTTCGTGCACAGGCCGCTGCTCCTGCTCGTACAGAGCTTTCGCAGAATGGAAGGAGGAGCGCTGGATATCCAGATCGATCACCGGCGGGAGGACGAGTTCGGCTTCCTCTACGATCGCTTCAACCAGATGCTTGTCAAGCTGCAGACGCTCATCGATCAGGACTTCAAGCAGAAGCTGATGATGCAGAAGGCGGAGCTGAAGCAGCTGCAATCCCAGATCAGCCCGCACTTTCTCTATAACAGCTTCTTCATTATGAATTCGCTGGCCAAGACGGGAGACACGGACCGCATCGAATTGTTCACGAATATGCTCGGCGAATACTTCCGATTCATCACGCGCAACGGCGAGGACAATGTTCCCTTGAAGGAAGAGATCAAGCATGCCCGGACGTACACCGAAATCCAGAAGCTGCGATTCTCGCGCCGAATCAGCGTCCGATTCGATGACTTGCCTAAGGAGATGGAACGGATTCAGGTGCCGCGGCTGATCGTGCAGCCCATCATCGAAAATGCTTACGAGCACTGCCTGGAGCGCATGACCGAGGACGGGCGGCTGCACGTCACGTTCATGATGGATGCAGGCGACGCCCTCGTGGTCGTGGAAGACAACGGGGGAGAGCTCAGCGATGCGGATATTCAATCGCTTAGCAGGCGCGTGACCGCCTCGGCCGAATCCCATGAAATGACCGGACTGGCCAACATTCATAGGCGCATTGCACTGACTTACGGAGAAGGAAGCGGCCTGTCCTTCGCACGAGGCGAGCTTAACGGGCTGCGAGTCGTCATTCGAATCAAGCTCGGGGAGGCGTAACGAGATGCATAGACTGCTGATCGTCGATGACGAGGAGATTATTACGGACGGGCTGTACGAGGTGTTCAGGCGCTTCATGCCGGAAGAATTGGATGTGTGCAGGGCCTATTCCGCACGCGAAGCGCTCGATTGGATGTCGCGTACGCGTATCGATATCGTATTGACCGATATCGCGATGCCGGGGATGAACGGGATGGAGATGACAGAGAGCATCATGGCCTATTGGCCAAGATGCAGAGTCATCTTCTTGACCGGTCACAGCGAGTTCGAATATGCGTATAGGGCCATCCAGATGCAGAACGTGCGCTACCTGTTGAAGACCGACGGTTACGCGAAGGTGCAGGAGACCGTGCGCGAGGTCATGGAAGAGCTTCATAGGAGCCAGCTCGAATATAAGCTGCTCGAGAAGTCCCGCGAACAGGTACGCGCATTCGAATTCATGGCGCAGGGAGACTACATGCGAAGCCTGTTGCAGGAGAGCCACGCATGGTGCGCGGATCGGGAGGCGCTGCTAAGCGACTTCCGGAGCTTGAACATGAGCCTGAATCCGGATCAACCCGTCGTGCTGGCACTTGGGCGGCTGAACTTTTCCGAAGGGAAAGGGAAGTCCTATTCCGAACGATCCAGATTGCTGCAATCGGTAAGATTGATCTGGGACGCCCACTTATCGGAGCATACGAATGGCATCGGCATCGTGGACAGATACGGGGATATCCTATGGTTCCTTCAGCGCTCCACGATTGCGGATGAGAAGCTTGACCATCGATTCACTACCTTTCTGGAGGGAACGATCGAATTGATTCAAGAAGCCTGTCACGCTTCTCTCGCGTTGAAGGTCGGCTTCACGATCAGCGGCGCAAGCTGCGAGTGGAGCACGGTCACTTCGCAGTATGAGCGCCTGCGCCGCTTGCAGCAGCTGCAGCTCGGGGAAGGCGTATCGATGATTCTGCGCGATCAGGCAGCCGTTCCGGAGAGCGTCCCGGGCAGAGAAGGCAATGCCCCGATGCATAAGGCCGAGCAGATGGCTGCGCATCTCGAAGCAGGAAGGGCAGCGGAATTTTTCGAGATGCTGACGGAATTGACGAACGCGATGTTGGAGAACAATGGATGCACGGCTGCCCGGAGGACGGCCGAAGCGTATTACTCCGTCGCATTGGCGCTCTATTCGTGCGTGAATCGGCTGGGATTGCATGACAGAATCGAGGAGAGCGGGAAATTGCTGCGCCTCGATGACCATGCCACGATGAGGGACGGCTTCCGATACCTGCAGCAGATCGCGGAAACGGTGTTCCAGTATAAGCAAGCGGAAGAGCGGGATCGAGCCTCGCAGATCATCGACCGCATCTGCCAATATATCGAAGAGCACATCAGCGAGGATCTGTCCTTGGTGCGATTAGCCGAAATCCATTATTTCAATCCCTCGTACCTGTCCCGGTTCTTCAAGCAGGAACGCGGCATCAATCTATCCGAGTATATCGACAAGTGCCGGATCGTGGCGGCGAAGAAGCTGCTCGAGAACGGCGATCATAAGATTCGGGACGTGTCCGATGCCGTCGGTTACGAGGCTGCCCATTCGTTCACTCGTTTCTTCAAGAAAATGACGGGCATGACGCCGCAGGAATATCGCGACAGCCTAAGCGCCGGATGACTCGAAACCTAGCATTCGGCAGGTATTCCGGAAACGATCGACAGGTTGTTCCCTGCCTAGGCATGCCTTACACTTGTGAGGGAATGAAGAGGGGGACTTAGGTGCGGCGAATCATGCGGAAGCGGGTTGTTGTCTCGGCCGTCGCGGTCGTGGCTATTGCAGCGGTGCTGCTAATGGTGTATCGTACAATGGACTCCAGGTCGGAACCGGAAGTCGCTTCGATAGAAGAGGTGCGACAGGAGCCGACTGAGAAGATGAATGACGAGGTGAAGGAAGAGATGAGTATGGACAAAATAGAGGCTGGGCTTCCCGAGGGCGAGGCGACCGCCGTAGGGAAGCTGCCGCCTAACGGCAATCCGCTCGTGGCGCATAAATTCGGCGCGGATCCTTACGTGCTGGTTTACAAGGATCGCGTATACGTGTACGCAACGTACGATCAATTCGAATATGACGCCGAAGGCAATGTCAAAGACAATACATACGCCAAAATAAACAAGCTGTCGGTCATCTCCTCCGACGATCTCATGAACTGGACGGACCACGGCGCCGTACATGCGGCAGGTCCCGACGGCGCAGCCAAATGGGCGACGCAATCGTGGGCGCCGGCAGCGGCCCACAAGGTTATCGACGGCAAGGACAAGTTCTTCCTCTACTTCGCTAACAATGCGAGCGGGATCGGCGTATTGTCAAGCGACAGTCCGACAGGGCCTTGGGTGGATCCGATCGGCAAACCGCTTATCGCACGATCGTCCTCAGCCGCGCAAGGCGTGACCTGGCTGTTCGACCCGGCCGTGCTCGTCGATGACGACGGCCGCGCATACATCTACTTCGGCGGGGGAATCCCGGAAGGACAGGACGCGATGCCGAATACGGGTCGCGTCATGGAACTGGGTCCTGACATGATCAGCGTGATCGGCGAAGCGGCTGCCATTCCCGCACCCTTCATGTTCGAGAGCGCCGGCATCAACAAGGTGAACGGTACGTACTACTATACGTATTGCTCGAACTTCTACAACGGCGTTCGACCGGAAGGGAGCCCGCCGGCAGGCGAGATTGCTTACATGACGAGCGACAGCCCGATGGGACCATGGACGTATCAAGATACGATTCTGAAGAATCCCGGCCATTTCTTCGGCGTGGGGGGCAACAATCATCACGTGATGTTCCGATTCCATGATACTTGGTATATCGCCTATCACGCGCAGACGCTGTCCAAGGCAATGGGCGTGCCGCGCGGTTACCGTTCGACGCATCTGAACCCGGTCGTCTTCCAAGAGGACGGCACGATTCAGAAGGTCGAGGCGGATATGAAAGGGGTAGAGCAGCTTAAGCCGCTTGATCCGTATACGCGCGTCGAAGCGGAGACCATGGCATGGAGCGCCGGCATTGAAGTCGAGCCGCATGGCTCGGATGAGGGATTATACGGGCAAATGGCGGTCACCGCCATCGAGAACGGAGACTGGATCGCGGTGGCGAAGGTCGACTTCGGCAGCGGCGCATCCGCGTTCCAAGCCTCTGTCCAGAGCCTTGGCGGAAGCGGGCAGATCGAATTGCGATTGGACGGCTTGGACGGCCAGTTGATCGGTACGGTGTCCGCCCCAGCCGCGGGCGGCACGGAAGAATGGGTAACGGCGTCGCAAGAAGTTGCGGGAGCAGCAGGCGTGCATGACCTCTACTTCGTGTTCCGCGGTCAACCTGAGCAGCAATTGCTGAAGCTCGATTGGTGGCAATTCACGAAGTAACGATTGCCGCACAACCTATATTCGAACGGAAAGAAGACCACGCCCTGGCTGTTCAAGCAGGCACGCGGTCTTCTTTTTGCATGGGGCGGAACAACTACGATTTATCAGGTGAACACCCTAGAATCGACAGGTATTGTTGGCGGCTTATTAACGCTAGAATGGCAGAGTGAAAGCTGCGACTAGCTACTCAAACATAGAACGGGGGAGATCGAATGTCCGTTCGGGAAGAAGGACGGGGCGTCGATAGCGGCGGCTCGATCCTGGAGGCAATCGGGATCAAGCGCGTCTTCGGAAGAGGGGACGCTGCTGTGACTGCGCTCGCGGATATCCGGCTCGAGGTCAGGCCCGGCAGCATCGCGGCCTTGAAGGGAAGGTCGGGATCCGGCAAGACGACGCTGCTCAACATTCTGAGCGCGCTTGACGAACCGACGGAAGGGCAAGTTTTTTTTCGCGGCAGGGAGATCACGGGCCTGTCTGCGACGGAGCGCAGCAGCTTAAGACGCAAGGAGATCGGATTGGTATTCCAATCGTTCGGATTGGTACCCCTGATGTCCGCATACGAGAATGTCGAATTCGGGCTGCGCATCGCGGGTATGCCTGTCAGAGGCAACCGCGAAGCCGCAGAGCGGGCGCTGGAACGCGTCGGCATGCGGGAGCGCATGAAGCATAGACCTTCGGAGCTCTCCGGCGGCGAGCAGCAACGCGTCGCTATTGCTAGGGCGATCGCGCACGAGCCGGTGCTCCTGATCGCGGACGAGCCGACAGCGGAGCTCGATACGAGGATGGGACTGCAGGTCATGCGCGTCTTCCGCGATCTCGTGACCGACACCGGCATGACGATCGTCATGACGACGCACGATCCCGGCATCATGGAGCTGGTCGATTACGTATTCGAATTGGAGGATGGGCGAATTGCGCAGCAGACGAATCAAGAACTTTCCAACGTTTAGCGGACCGATGCGGGGCCGACAAGCATCGAAGCTTCTGGCGGCGGTGATGGCAGCATCGCTTGCGCTCTCCGGCTGCTCGCTGCTTCCCGTCGAGGAGGCTCCGTTCCAGCCTCCGCTCGTCGAACCGGCACAAGAACAGCTGGATATCGTGGAAGCGGCGCGCGGGAACATTCAGACCTTCCTGCGAGGAACGGCGAATTTCATCTCCTCCGAGGTGGAAGCGATGTCCTTCAAGGAGTCCGGCGGCAGAATCAAATCGATCAACGTGAAGCTGGGCGATGAAGTGCAAGCCGGGGATCTGCTAGCGGAGCTCGAGACGGGAGACCTTGCGCTGCAGGTAGAGCTGCAGGAGCTTAACGTAGAGCGTACGCAGCTCCTCTATAGACAAGCCAAGAACAACGGCGCGAACGAGACCGATCTGCGGCTGCGGGAGATCGACATGATCCGAGAGCAGAAGTCGCTTCAGGCCATGAAGGGCCGTCTCGATAAAGCGCAGCTCTATGCGCCGATCTCGGGCGTCGTGATCTTCGTGCAGGCATTGAATACGGGCGATTCGGTTGGAGCCTATCAGCCGATCGTCACGGTTGCGGACCCGCGCAGCGTGCAGTTGACGTATGTCGCATCGGAGTCGAAGGATCTGCAGGCGTTGGAAGTCGGCATGCCGGCGTCCTTGAAGTATAAGGGCAAGGCCTATACGGGCAAGGTGCTGCAGACCCCGTCCAGTGCGCCGCTTGGCGCGGATCCCGCGAAGCAAGAGCGGAACAGCGTGACGATCGTCCTCAGCATCGACGATCCCCCGCTCGATGTCCAAGTCGGGCACAGCGCGGAGATGACGATCCCGCTGCAGAATCGAGAGAACGTCATCGTGCTGCCTCGTACGGCGGTACGTTCCTACATGGGGCGCAATTACGTTCAGATCGCGGAAGGCGAGCGCCGTAAAGACATCGATATCGAGATCGGGCTGGCGACGCCGACCGAGGTCGAGATCGTGAAGGGTCTGGAGGAAGGCCAGAATGTGATCCTGAACAACTAAGGTGAAGATGCCCGGCCATACGGGCGCGAGGGATGAGGTGAAGAGATGGCTTTATGGACGATGATCCTTCGCAAGATGGCGAAGAACAAGTGGCTCCAGTTGAACCTATGGTTCGGCCTTACCTTGTGCGTTGCCTTATTCAGCTCCATGCCGCTGTACTCCCACGCTGTCTTGCAGCGGACGCTCTACAAAGAGCTGCAATCGGTTCAAGACCGTGAATCCGTCTATCCGGGCTACGTGCGGATCATGACGACGATCTCCTCGCAGGAGATGGACGAGAACGTGATCAAGCGAATCGGCCAAGCAGACCGGTTCGTCAAGCTGATTCCCGAGCGGATGGGGCTTGAAGCCCTGTCCTACTATCAGCAGCGATTCACGCAGCGATTGAACGTCTACGGCGCGGATGCGTCCGAGCAAGAGATCCAGTCGCAGAATACGGCAGGCGCCTTCAAGGCTTTGTCCGATATGGAGGAGCGGGTGCGGCTGGTCGACGGCCGCATGCCTGCCGAACGATCGGACGGCGTCTTCGAGGCGCTCGTGACGCAGAAGTTCCTGCTGGCGGCGAAGCGTGATCTCGGTGAGGAACTGATCGCGCAGTCGCCGCAGGACGAACAGATCCGCTTCCGGGTCGTGCCTGTCGGCATCGTCGATACGGACCCGAACGCCGACCGTTACTTGCCTTTCCTGGCCGACGAAATCAGCGACGGCTTCCTGATCCCGTACGAGCAGTTCGAACGCGAATTCACGCAAGGCGGGAAGCTGCCCATCTCCGGACTGGAGTGGCGTTACGCGCTGAATTTCGAGCAATTGAAGGTCGAGAATGTCGAGCAATTCATCCAGACGGATCGGGATATCAAACGGTACTTCCGCGGGCGGCTCGGCGTAGACGAGGTCAACATCCCTGCTTCTCGGACCGCTGCGGCCTACCTAGGCCAGCAAGATAAGCTCGACGTCATGATGCTCTCGCTGTATTCGCCGGTCATGCTGATGCTGATCTTCTACTTGTACATGACCGCTAATCTGATCATCGAGAGACAGAAGACCGAGATCTCCGTTCTGCGGAGCCGCGGCGCAAGCCGATCGCAGATTATGGCGGCCTATGCCATCGAGAACGTCATGCTGGGAGCCGGCGCATTGGCGGCCGGCCCTTATTTGGGGATCGCTTTTACGAAGGTGCTGGGAGCCGCCAACGGATTCCTGTCGTTCGTCCAGCGCTCCGCGCTAGATGTCACCTTGACGAGCAGTGCGTTCACGGTAGCGACGTACGCCGTTGCGGGGGCCATTCTGCTCATTCTGATCCCGGCATTCCTGGCGACGCGCGTCAGCATTGTGGGCCACAAGCAGCAGTCGGCTCGGGCGGACCGCATGTCGTTCTGGCATAAGACGGGCTTGGACCTGATCCTGCTGACGATTGCGATTTATCTGCTGTACAATTTCACGAAGCGGCAGGAAGATCTCAAGCGGCTTGCGCTCGACTCGGATGCCCTGCAGACCGACCCGCTGCTCTTCCTGATGCCCGCGGTGTTCGCGCTTGGCGGAGGCCTGCTCGCGCTGCGGGTCTATCCGTGGTTCATCCGCCTCATCTATTGGGCCGGACGGAGATGGTGGCCGCCTGCGCTCTATCATACGCTGGTGCAGATCAGCCGTTCGTCGGGCCAATATTTGACGATCAAGGTGTTCTTGATCTTGACGGTATCGACCGGTCTGTTCAGCGCGAATGCGGCCCGCACGATCAATGACAATATGGAGAGCAAGATCCGATACGGGATCGGCGCGGATATCGCCGTGACGACGCGATGGGAGAGCGATGCGCCTCCATCGGTCTCTATGGGGCAAGGAATGCCGCAGCAGCAGGATAGCGGCGGATTCGCCGAGTCGAGACGCGTTCAGTATACCGAACCGCCGTTCCAGCCGTTCACGGAGCTGGACGGGGTGGAATCGGTCGCGCGCGTATTCCGCAAGGAAGAGGCGCGTTTCGTCGAACCCAAGTCCGGCACGGCCGGTACCATGACCTTGATCGGCATCGATACGAAGGCATACGGATCAACGGCTTGGATGAAGGACGGACTGCTCGATTATCCCATGAACGGGTATCTGAATGTCATCGCTCCGAATCCGCGGGCGGTACTGATCTCCCGCTCGATTGCGGAGGCAGCCAAGCTAAAGCCGGGAGATCCGATTCGGATGAATTGGGACGGATTGGATCAAGCCCAGTTCACCGTCTATGGCATCATCGACTATTGGCCGACTTGGAATCCGCTGCCTGTCGGCAAAGCGAGCGACAACGGGCGGCTTCAGCAGCCCCATCTGATCGTCGGCCACTTGGGCGCGATTCAGAACCGGCTCGCGCTGGAGCCCTATGAGGTATGGTTGAAGCTGAAGGAAGGCGTGTCCGGCCGGTCGATCTACGATCAGCTTGCGGAGAAGGGCGTCCGGGTCGTTAGCTTCCGCGACGCGAATCAGGAACTGATCGCGTCCAAGAACGATCCGTTCCGGCTCGCGATCAACGGCGTCATGACGCTCGGCTTCGTCATCTCGATGATGATCAGCTTCTTCGGCTTCCTGCTGTTCTGGGTACTGACGCTATCCGGCCGCACGCTGCAATACGGCGTGCTGCGGGCGATGGGCATTCCGTTCCTGCAGATCATCGGCATGCTGATCAGCGAGCAGCTGCTGACATCCGGCGCGGCCGTGCTCATCGGCGTGCTCATCGGCAACTTGACCAGCGACCTGTTCGTTCCGCTGTTCGAGATGTCGTTCGCTACGGCGGAGCAGGTACCGCCGTTCGAGATCGTCCGTCAGTTAAGCGACTATCTGCAGCTCTACGGCATCGTCGGGTTCACGCTGGGGATCGGGCTGCTGATCTTGGGCTACCGCCTGTCGCGTGTCCGGATCGCGCAGGCGCTCAAGCTGGGAGAGGAGTAGAACATGATCCATTGCGAGGGACTCGTGAAAATCTACAAGACGGCCGATCTGGAAGTGGTAGCCCTGCAGGGACTTGATCTGCAGGTGGAGTCGGGCGAACTAACCGCTATTATAGGGAATTCAGGCAGCGGCAAGTCGACGCTTCTCAATATGTTGGGGGGACTCGACAAGCCGTCTGCCGGCAAGCTGTACGTAGACGGCAAGGATCTCCTTGCATTCGGCGAGCGTGACCTCGTCAAATATAAGCGGGAATCAGTAGGCTTCGTCTGGCAGAACAACGCGCGCAACTTGATCCCGTATCTGACCGCGCTCGAGAATGTCGAGCTGCCGATTCTTCTGCGCGGCAAGCGCCGGAGGGCACGGGCGATCGAACTGCTGGAAGCGGTCGGTCTCGGCCATCGGCTGAAGAACAAGCTCAGCGAGCTGTCCGGCGGGGAGCAGCAGCGCGTAGCGATCGCCATCGCGCTCGCGAACGAGCCGCGTCTCTTATTGGCCGACGAGCCGACCGGTTCCTTGGATACGAAGACGTCGAATCAGGTGCTGGATCTGTTCCGGACGTTGAACCGGACGATCGGCATCACGATCGTCATCGTCACGCATGACCCGCTGCTTGCGCGCAAGGTAGACCGCGTCGTGCAGATCCGGGACGGCAAGACGTCGGCGGAGATGATCCGTCGGAATTCGTACGCGGAGGAGCTTGCACAGCTGGAAGCCGAGGAGGCGAGCCGGCACGAGTCGGAGAGCCATGTCGAGTATGCGGTAGTCGACAAGGCTGGCCGCCTGCAAATTCCTGCGGGCTATATGGACGCGGAGGGGTTCAAGGACAGCAACAAAGTTCGGGTGGAGATGGAGGACGGTCGAATCGTGCTCTATCCGCCGGAAGGCAAGCAGACGGGTTGATGCCCGTCTGCTTTTTTCTTGCAATCTAGCAATTGACGGGTCATTTCGTAGATTCGATAAGGTAGCTTTTGCAGCGGGAAAATGATACATTTTGTATCGTAAGCGCTATCAAACTTAAGGAACGAGGTGTATGAATGAAGCTGCATCGATTAAAGATTCCGTTCTCGCTGTTCTCCGCTGCCGTGCTCCTGTTGACATCCCTGTCGCTGAGCGCGCTGACGAAGCCGGCAGGAGCAGAGACGGAAGCCGTGTCATTCGATTACGAGGATGGCACGCTGCAAGGCTGGAGGGGCCGCGGCGGCAACGAGGTGCTGACCGTAAGCGGAACGGCCGCCCATTCGGGTGAGTACGGCTTATCTGTCGCCGGCAGGACGCAGGGCTGGAACGGGCCGATCGTCGATCTGCCGGGCGTGATGGAGGTCGGCAAGACGTATGCGATCACGGCATGGGTCCGCCTGCCAGCCGGACTGCCGGCTTCGAGCGTATCGGTGCTCATCCAGCGCCAGTCGGGCGGCGAGTCATTCTATGAGCATGTCAACGGCAAGACGGCGAACGACAGCGGTTGGGTGCAATTGGTTGGCCAATATACGCTTAGACAGCCGGCCGAGTCGCTGGGACTCTATCTGGAGTCCTTCGACAATCCGACGCTCGACTTCTACGTGGATGATGTTCGGATCGAACGGATACCGGATCCGGAGCCGATCGTGATCCAGCATGATATCCCGAGTCTGAAGGATCTATACGCCGATCAATTCATGCTCGGTACCGCAATCTTGGTAGGCGAGATCGAGGATCCCGAGAGCCCGGATGCCCAGTTGGTCAAGAAACATTTCAACAGCATTACGGCTGGCAATGAATTGAAGTGGGATGCCACCGAACCGATCGAAGGCCAGTTCAACTTCACGCGTTCGGATAAGATCGTCAGTTATTCGATTCAGAATGACATTGCGTCGCGGGGACATACGCTAATCTGGCATAGCCAGACGCCGAATTGGGTGTTCTACGACGAGAACGGCAATCTGGCGAGCAAGGAGCTGCTCTACCAACGGATGAAGCGTCATATCGACGAGGTCGTCGGCCGTTACAAGGGGCAGATCTATGCTTGGGATGTCGTGAATGAGGTCATAGAAGTAGGCGACGGGCAGCCGGGCGGCCTGCGCAACAGTCTGTGGTATCGGATCGCGGGCGAGGAATTTATCGAAAAAGCGTTCGAGTATGCCCATGCGGCGGACCCGGACGCGAAACTGTACATTAACGACTACAACACGAATATTCCGAACAAACGGCAGGCGCTCTATGATCTGATCAAGCGCCTGCAAGCGAAGGGCATTCCGGTGCATGGCGTCGGCCACCAGACGCATATCGGAATCGCGAACCCGGCCGTTCAGGAACTGGACGACATGCTGCAGGCATTCCGGGACCTCGGCATCGAACAGCAAGTCACCGAGCTCGATATGAGCGTCTATACGAACGACTCGCAATCTTACGAGACGTTCCCGGAGGATCTCAAGATTGTACAAGCCTATCGGTACAAGGAAATCTTCGACGTGTTCGAGAAGCATGCGGATCAGCTTACCGCCGTCATCTTCTGGGGCAAGGACGACCTGAATACATGGCTGCGCACGTTCCCTGTCGATCGCAATAATTGGCCGCTGCTGTTCGACGAACGCATGCAGGCGAAGTATGCCTACTGGGCGTTGGTCGACCCGTCCAAGGTGCCGGTCATGACGAAGCAGACAGAAGCTGCCGAAGGCTGCATATGCATCGACGGCCAACTGGATGACGCATGGAGCTGGGCTGAGCCTGTTCAGGTTCAGTCGGACGGACGCACCGTGGCGACGATCAAGACGCTGTGGGAGCCGGGACGGCTCAACTTGCTGGCAGACGTATTCGATACGACCGTGAACGGCAACGATGCGGTGGAGATCTTCATCGACGCCGATAACGGCAAGACGGACAGCCTCGGGGCCGACGATCGGAAGTACGCGCTGCGCCGCAGCGGCGCGAATCCGCATAAGACGGCGGAATATACGTCGGTGAAGATCGACGGCGGCTATCGAGTCGAGGCATCGATCTCATCTGACAGCGTGGCGCTCGGCTCGACGATCGGATTCGAGGTGAGAGTCGCGGACCGCAGCGGCAGCGAGCTTGCAGTCGCGTCGTGGAACGACGCATCGAATGCGCAAGCAGGCAATCCTTCCCGCTGGGGCGAACTGACCTTCGTGGAAGGTCCTCGCATGACAGCGGCAGCTGTCGGCACGCCTGTCATCGATGGCGAGACGGATGCGATCTGGAGCTCTGCAGAGGCGATCCAGACGGCTCGCTGGGTGCAGGGGGGAAGCGGCGCAACGGCAAATGTACGGACGCTTTGGGACGCAGGAAGGCTGTATGTGCTTGCAGAAGTGACCGACGCGAACCTTACGAAGCGCAGCGCGAACGTATGGGAGCAGGATTCGGTCGAAATATTCGTCGACCAGAATCATGCGCGAACAGCCAATTATGACGCGGATGACGGTCAATACCGGATCAACTTCGACAACGAGCAATCCGTCAGCCCGGCATTGCTCGGCGGTAATCTAATCTCCGCAACGAAACGTACGGCGAACGGCTATGTGGTGGAGGCTTCCATCGCATGGACAGGAGGCGCGCCTGAGGCCGGCGCGGTTATCGGCTTCGACGTGCAGGTCAACGACGATGCCAACGATGACGGCGTGCGCGACAGCGTGGCGATCTGGAACGATATCTCAGGATTGTCGTGGTCGAATCTGACCGGCATCGGCGTGTTGCAGCTTGAGGAGTAATTTGTAACGACACATGCCTTTTAGACCGCGGAGCGCCGCGGTCTAGAAGGCATGTTTATGTGATGGGCGAATATTAACTGCCGGTTAATTCAGCTACACGATCATGATCGTACCGCTCCATTACCTACCTCGAATGGAAATGGTAAGATGAACCTGTCAGCTGACCATTACGAGTACGAGGAGGAGACCTGATGAAGATCGAGATCGGCCGTAAAATCGCGCACTACCGCAAGGAAAATTGCGTGACGCAGGAACAGCTTGCCAGTGCGCTAGGCGTCTCCACCGCAGCCGTGTCGAAATGGGAGACCGGGAACACGTACCCCGACATTACCTTGCTGCCCGATATCGCCGCGTTCTTTCAAGTGTCGGTTGACCTCTTGCTAGACTATCAAATCGACCATGCGCAGCAGTACAAAGACCGAATTCGGGAACTAGCCAAAGTGTCCGATTATCGGTCCGGGCTGCCCTTGGCTGAGGAAGCCTTGCGAAAATTCCCGAATGACTTCGACATCCTCATGCACGCCGCATTTTTATCGCTTAACCAAGGAACATCATCTGAACCCTACGACAGAGAAGTCCTGCACAAGTCGATCGAATACTACAAGAAGGCGCTCAGGGTTAAGCCTCGCGATTCGGTCGTCAGAGACGAAAACATCAGACATAATTTGTCATTCGTCTATGATGCACTCGAGGACTACGATAAGGCAATTGCTATATTGGAGGAGAGTAACGTAAACGAATGCTATGCTCCTCATATCGCAAACTTATTGATCAAAAAAGGAAACGATGCCGAAGCAAAAACGAAGCTGCAGAACTATCTGTGGCAATCGGTCTGGGTATTCGGGATGGTTACCGGCGCGCTGGGCGACTGTTATCGGAAAGAGAATAAGCCCGAGGTTGCGGTCGATCTTCAGAAGCTTCACGCGGCTTACTTGCAGCACTTTACCCATGAAACGCCTTGCTACAGTGACCTGATCTGCTCCTGGAGTTGGCTGAAGCTCGCTAAATATCAAGCGGAGGCCGGCGACCCGGAAGGGATG
The DNA here is from genome assembly GCA_023433615.1 of Bacillota bacterium. Classification (GTDB taxonomy): domain Bacteria; phylum Bacillota; class Bacilli; order Paenibacillales; family Paenibacillaceae; genus Paenibacillus_I. The sequence continues at coordinate 23,193 of JAEZCJ010000139.1, forward strand.
TGGGAGAGTATCGGGCAGGGTGTCTATCATGCCGTACGTTTCGATCAAGCCCCAGCCTATGACTTGGGATCGGTGAAATTCATGGACGGATCGCAGGGATGGCTGGGGAACAATTCTTCGGAGAATGCTTGCCGAGGGATACTGACTCGATTGAAAAATGATTTCCCGCAATATCTAAACGAAGACAAGATGCAAACGCACATCCGTGAACTCGAAGCGTCGGCGACCGATAAGGTACAGTCGGGGGTATGGGGCCTGCATAGCTAGTAAGCAAGTCAATGAAGCCGCAAGCTGGTGTACAACCGGCTTGCGGTTTTGTTCTGGGAGAGTTGTAGGTCGGTTTAGCGAAACTAGGGCAGCATGCTCCGGAAATCGATCTCCAATTCGGCGAATCCGAACTACGGCGGAGGGAGCGGGGGAGGTTCGCAAGTAGGCAAATCCGAATACGAGCAGATCAGTTGGGCTCGCCACGAAGATCGTTCGTCCCATCGACGAATGAATGCGAAAAGTCATGTTCATCTGCCCGAGCAAGAAGACCGCCAGGGCGATGAATCCCTGACGGTCATGGCATCAAGCCGTGATCGAGATCATCTTGCGATACTCGTTCGCGCTTACGCCCGTGTAGGTTTTGAACTTCTTGTAGAACCAATCCATCTCGGAATAACCGACTTCGCTCGCGATTTCGTACACTTTCATGTCGGTATGTTCAAGCAGATATTTGGCTCGCTCCATGCGCTGCCGAAGCAAATATTCGTTGAAGGTCATGTTCTCGTGCACTTTGAACTTCTGCCCCAGGTAGGAGCAATTAAAGTGCAGGACATTCGATATTTCCTTCAGCGTGATGCTCTGGTGCAGCGTCTCATCCACGTATTCCTTCACTTTCTCGATGATGCTGATCGATGACGGAGGCGGAGCCTCCGTGCCCGCCGCATTCGAATTTGACAGCGCTTTCTTATCGGGTGAGGCATGTGCCTCCAGCTTCTCTGCAACATTCCGCAGACTGATTGCCAATTCATCCGCGGATACGGGATTCGGCAAGTAGTCGTTCACTTGATGGTATAGCGCCTTGCGAGCGAATTCGAAGTCGTTGCTGCCCCCGACAAGAATGATCGGGATGCGGCTGCTCTCCCGAATCCGTGCGCAAATGTCCATCCCCTCGGTCTCGGCACCTTCCATGTTGATCATGACGAGCGCGAGAGCTTCCGCGTCGATCCAAGCGATCGGATCGACGGATGCGACTGGATCATACTCCATCGCGAATCCTAGACGATTCCAGTCCAACAATGTCTGGATCTTCTCTTCTGTACGTCGTTTCGGATCGACAAGCAGCACCTTGTACACGATGATGACCTCCCCTTGCATTTACGGCATTTCAAGTTCACGTCAAGCTGAACGAAGAAGACTACGCTTTCATTATGCGAAGGAAGCCCTTTCGGAACAACGTGCATTTCTTTGCATCCCTCACCGTTGTTTACTTCTTCGAATCGGAGTGCCGCGAACAGCCATTCCCTATCGCGCACAACCTATAATTTGACGGGTTGAACAGCTAGCCTCTGACAGGTTGTGACTCTCGGATTGTAAGCGCTACACTTTCGTTGTAGTCAATCTCAATAAGGGGGATTCAAGAATGCGGATTCGCAACATGATGGTGTTGTTGTGCGCGTTGATGCTCGTGCTCGCGGCATGCAGCAGCGGTTCGAACACAGGCAACAATGCTACAAACAACGGAACCACGAACAACGGAGCTTCGAACAACGGAGCAGGGAACAGCACGAACACGCCTGCCAACACGGACACCGGTGAAGAAGAAGTAACGGGTACGCCTGAGATGGATTTCGACTTGGGCGGCAAGACGATCAAGATCGTGTCCTGGTGGGACATGACGATCGGGGAAGACAATCCGGACAACATCGCGCGCAAGGCTAACTTGGAAGCGCTGATGGCTAAGCATAACTTCAAGGTCGAATACATCGCGATCGATTACGGCGAGTATCAACAGAAAGTTACGGCTTCGCTGCTGGCAGGCGAGCCGATCGGCGATATCGTCCGTCTCGGCAAAACCTACACGGTGCCGACGCTGGTCAAGCAGGATCTGCTCTGGCCGATCGACGAGTATACGAAGAACGAACGTGCCTTCAACCAGAACATGACGAACAACCTCTATACGTATGAGGGAAGAGGCTACGGCTTCACGGAAGATCAAGCGAACCTCGTGCAAGGCATCTTCTACAACCGGACGCTGCTCGGACAGCTCGGCATCAAGTCGCCGCAAGAGTTCGTCAACGAGGATAACTGGAACTGGGAGACGTTCATCCAGACCGCGAAGGACGCGAACAAGGACACGAACAACGACGGCAAGCTGGACACGTGGGGACTCGCGAATCCATCGCTTCTGGACCAAGCGCTGTACTCCAACAAGACGGAACTGACCAAGGGAGACAAGCATAATCTGGACGATCCTGCGCTCTTGGAATCGCTCAATTTCGTCTCCCGGATGGCAACCGAGCAATTCGCAAGACCGACGGAGGGCGGCGACTGGACCGAACCGGGTCAATTTTTCCGCCAAGGCAACACCCTTATGTATGCAGGCGCGATGTGGGAAATCGGCGGCTTGAAGACGGATATGCCGGACTATGACATCGGCTTCGTGCCGTTCCCTAAGGGCCCGAGCGCAACCGAATACTACTCCTATGAAGGACTTCTCCAAGCGCTGACGATTCCGAAGGCCATCGAGAACCCTGAGCAGCTGATGTACATCTGGGAGAAAATCAACGACATCGAATCGATGTACGATTACCCGGGCCAAGCATCGTTCGAGTCGAATTTCTCCAACGAGGACGACATCAACAACGCCAAGATGGTACAGCCGAATCTGCTCGTGCTTGACCATAACACGTTCCCGAACCTCGGATACTACGACTTCCTTGGCGAACTGAACGCCGGAACATCGGTATCGACAGTCGTCGAGAAGTATAAGCCGGTATTCCAAGCAGCGATTGACGAGGTATATGGCAAGTAATAGTTAGGCGGTAGCAAGGCCGGCAGTCCCTATGTAGAGCGATCTATCTGGGGACTGCCGGAAGTTTTTCCAACATGCATGCTGCAGGAGGGGAGAAGCGTTGAGCATCCGTAAGAAGAATTACGTCATCGCCATACTGGTACTTGCCGTATTTTTTTTGTCCATTTGGGCTATCAACCCTTCGAATTCGCCGAATACCGGGTTCGTTCAAGCGGCGATGGCTGACTTCACAGCCGTAACGGACGCGGATGCGGAGGATGGATACGACCATTACCTGAAGCGCCACACGCAGGCGGAACGGCCGGATCAGGTCATCCGCATCGAGGGAGAGCATTATGCCGGCACAGCCGGAGATGGATTCACGATCGAGCAAGGGCTTCAAGGTCTCGACGGCACTGCGGTCATCACGCCGGAATCGGGAGACATCCATTGGGATATTCCGGTGGGCAAGGCAGGGTTGTACAATGTCCGCATCCATTATTTGCCGATTGAGGGCAAGAGCTCGGCAATCGAGCGGCAGGTTGCCATCAATGGCGAGGTTCCGTTCCATGGCGCGGATATCGTGCTGTTCGATCGTGTCTGGGGCGACCGGCTTGACGAGATACAGCGAGACGATAGGGACAATGAACTGCGGCCGCGGCAGATCGAACGGCCGATATGGCAGACCGCGTCCATCACGGACAGATACGGTTATTACGACGAGCCGTACTCCTTCTATTTTGAACAAGGAACGCAGACGTTGACATTGACGGCACTTCGAGAGCCGATGGCAATCGATTATATCGAATTGTACCAGGAGCAGGAATTGAAGACGTATGAACAATTGAAGCGCGAATACGACAATAGCGGGCTGAAGCCCGTTAAGGATCAATATATGGTGATTCAGGCGGAGAAAGCGACTTACAAGTCGTCTCCTACGCTCTACCCGGTATCCGACCGATCCAGCCCGACTGTCATCCCGTACAACGTATCCAAGATCCGGGTCAATACGATCGGAGGCTTGAATTGGAAGCTGCCGGGACAGTGGATCGAATGGGAGATCGAAGTGGAAGAGGACGGGCTGTATCAGATCGCGCTGAAGCAGAAGCAGGATCAGCTGCGCGGGGTCTACGCGACGCGAAGCCTGATGATCGACGGCGAATATCCGTTCAAGGAAATGAAGCGCCTTCGGTTCGACTTCGACATGGATTGGAAGATGCGCGTACTGGGCGAAGAGGAACCCTATCTCTTCCATCTGACGGAAGGCAAGCACCGGATCCGCATGATGGTCTCGCTCGGCGAGATCGCGCCGCTGCTCCGAACGATCGAGTCCAGCGTGCTGCAGCTGAACGAGATGTACCGCAAAATTCTGATGATTACGTCCAATACGCCGGACCCGCTCCGCGACTATCAGCTGGAGAAGCGGATTCCGGACATGACGAGCGTGTTCAAGGAGCAAGCCGAGACGATTCGGAGCGTAGCCGATTATCTGGAGAAGTCGACCGGTGAGAAAAGCGATAAGGTCGCGGTGCTGCACACGATGGTGCGCCAGCTTAACGAGATGACGAAATATCCGGAGACCGTGCCGAACCGTTTGAACTCGTTCAAGATCAACGTCGGCGGGCTCGGAACCTGGATGCTCACGGTACGCGAGCAGCCGTTGACGCTGGATTACTTGATCGTAGCGTCCCCCGACAAGAAGCTGCCGAGCGCGGAAGCGAGCCTCCTGGCGGAAGTGAAGCATGAACTTGGCGCCTATATTGCCTCCTACACCGAGGATTACGACAGCATAGGCAATACCTCGGAGGGGCAGCGCACGATTACGGTATGGATCACGACGGGTCGCGACCAAGCTCAGGTGCTGAAGGGCTTGATCGACGATTCTTTCACGCCGGAGTCGGGCATCTCCGTCCAACTGCGGCTCGTGCCGCCTAACATCCTGCTGCCGGCTACGCTGGCCGGCGAAGGGCCGGACGTGGCCATGCAGATCGGCGAGGACGTGCCGGTGAACTATGCGATGCGCGGCGCGGCAGCGGACTTGACGGCGTTCGCGGATTACGAAGAGGTCGCCTCAAGGTTCCGCGACAGCGGCCTTACGCCGTACAAGTATGACGGCGGCGTCTACGCGCTGCCGGAGCAGCAGTCGTTCCCGATGCTGTTCTATCGCAAGGACATCTTGGCAGAGCTTGGATTGACGCCGCCGGAGACTTGGCAGGACCTCTACAACATGATCTCGGTCCTGCAGAAGCACAACATGGAGTTCTGGCTGCCGATCGAAGGGACCAATGCCAGCCTGGTGCCGAATGCCGCCTTCGCCGCGCTGCTGTATCAGAACGGCGGCGAATTTTACCGGGACGGCGACAAGAAGAGCGCGCTCGACACCGATATCGCGATGGATCAGTTCAAGAAGTGGACGCAATTCTATACCAACTATAAGTTCCCGCTCCTCGCGGACTTCCCGAACCGGTTCCGGACGGGCGAGATGCCGATCGGGATCGCGGACTACACCACCTATAACATGCTTACCGTTCTGGCGCCGGAGATCAAGGGGTTGTGGGAATTCACGCTCGTTCCCGGCACGGAGCAGGCGGACGGTTCGATCAATCATGAAGTCGCGAGCCATACGACCGCTGTCATGCTGCTCGAGAACGCCAAGGACAAGGACGCGGCATGGTCGTTCATGAAGTGGTGGACGGACAAAAACACGCAGATCGCTTACGGGCGCGAAATGGAAGGCTTGATGGGCGAAGCGGCCCGTTATCCGACAGCCAATGTGGAGGCGCTTGAGGAACTGCCGTGGCCGGTCAAGGATTACAACAACCTGGAGAGCCAATGGCAATGGGTGCGGGGCATTCCGCAGGTGCCGGGCGGCTACTTCACGGGCCGGCATCTGGACAACGCCTTCCGTAAAGTCGTCAACGCAAGCGAGAACCCCCGGGAAGCGCTGTCCGATTATGTGCTGTACATCAACGACGAAATCGCCATCAAGCGCAAAGAGTTTAATCTACCGAACTAGTCAGGGGGTGGAATCCGATGCAAGCAGAGACAACTCGCCAGGTCGCGCCAAGCCTCGCCCATCCGAAGAAGCTGTCCCGACTGGCGCAGGGAATAAGCGAGCTTCGCAGGAACAAGCATTACTACCTGCTCATGAGTCCGTATATGCTGATTTTCTTCACGTTCACGGTCATTCCGGTCGTGTTCTCGCTCATTCTTAGCTTCTTCTATTTCAATATGCTGGAGTTTCCGCGCTTCGTCGGCTGGCAGAATTACGCCAGGCTGCTGCTTGACGACGACGTGTTCATGATCGCCCTGAAGAATACGTTTATGTTCGCGTGTCTGACGGGTCCGATCAGCTATGTGGCCTGTTTCCTGTTCGCATGGATCATCAACGAGCTATCGCCCAAAGTGCGCGCATTCATGACGCTGATCTTCTATGCGCCGTCGATCTCGGGCAACGTCTTCTTCATCTGGCTCATCGTGTTCTCCGGCGACAGCTACGGCTACATGAACGGATTCCTGATGGATTACGGCTTCATCTTGGAGCCGATTCAATGGCTGACGAACGAGAAATATATATTGCCGATCGTCATCCTCGTGCAGCTGTGGCTGAGCCTCGGCACGAGCTTCCTGGCCTTCATCGCAGGGCTGCAGACGATTGACCGGACGCTGATCGAAGCGGGTGCCGTGGACGGGATCAAGAATCGCTGGCAGGAACTGTGGTTCATTACGCTGCCCTCCATGCGTCCGCAGCTCATGTTCGGCGCGGTCATGCAGATTACCGCGTCCCTTGCCGTGGCCGACATCGCGATCGCGCTGGCCGGCTTCCCGAGCGTCAACTACGCGGCACATACGATCGTCACGCATCTGATGGATTACGGCACCATCCGCTTCGAGATGGGCTACGCATCGGCGATCGCGACGGTGTTGTTCGGGATCATGATCGGGACGAACATGCTGACACAGAAATTGCTGCGAAAGGTAGGAGAGTGACCATGGTCATGAAAATGGTGGCGGTCTTGCGGGCGCCAAGGAAGCTGAACCGCTCGTTCACCGTCAGCTTCCTGCTGTTCGCGCTCCTTGCCGTCTTCGGGGCGTTCTCGGCATTGCCGCTCGTCTACGCGGTGAACAATGCCTTCAAGCCGCTGGATGAGTTGTTCATCTTCCCGCCGCGCTTCTTCGTGTTCAATCCGACGCTGGACAATTTCTTCGATCTGTTCGCGTTGATGGGCAATTCGTGGGTGCCGCTATCGCGCTACATCGCCAATACGCTGCTCATCACGCTGGTCGGGACGGTCGGGCATATCCTGCTCGCTTCCGCGGCGGCATACCCGCTGGCGAAGTATCGGTTCGCGGGCTCGAAGACGCTGTTCTCCATCGTCGTGCTGTCGCTGATGTTCTCGGGTCACGTAACGGCCATTCCGAACTACATGGTCATGTCCTGGCTCGGCTGGATCAACACGCATGCGTCGATTATCGTGCCGGCGCTCGCGTTTCCGCTCGGACTGTTCCTCATGAAGCAGTTCATGGAGCAGATCCCGGATGCGCTGCTCGAGGCTGCGAAGATCGACGGCGCGAACGAATACCGGATCTATTGGAGCATCGTCATGCCGAACGTCAAGCCGGCATGGCTGACGCTCATGATCCTCCAGTTCCCGATGCTGTGGGGGACGGACGGCGGCAACTTCATCTATAGCGAGAACCTGAAGACGCTTCATTACGCACTAGGCCAGATTATAGCCGGAGGGATCGCGCGGGCAGGCGTCGGTGCAGCCGTCGCGCTGCTGCTCATGATCGTTCCGATCACGCTCTTCATCATCTCGCAGAGCAGCGTCATCCAGACGATGGCGACCTCCGGGATGAAGGATTAGAAGGGGGCGTGCACACGATGAGACATAAGAGAGGTAGACGGGTGCTGTTCCTTGCCGTGCTGATCGGCCTGATCGGCAGCGGATTGGGCTTAAGCGGGACTGCGGTCCAGGCAGGCGAAGGCGAAGCTTCCTATAACTATTCGTTCTGGGGAGACACGGTAGCTTCGCCTGCGGCCTATGAAGCGACGACGCTGTTAGACGGCGCCAAGCTGGGCGTAGGGCCGTTCAAGGAACCGAGCGATATGCATGTCACGCCTGACAATGAGATCTATGTCCTGGACTCCGGCAACAATCGGATCGTCGTGCTGGATAAAGCGTTCCGGCATACGGCGACGATAGACGGGTTCGATCAGGGCGGGGAGCCGGGCACGTTCTCGAATCCCCAAGGGCTGTTCGTCACCGAACAGAAGCATCTCCTGATCGCCGATACGGGCAATCGACGCGTCGTCCATCTCGATCAGAACGGGGACCTGGTGAAGATCATCGATTCGCCGGAGTCGGAGCTGCTGCAGGCGAACTTCACGTTCCAGCCCGTCCGCGTCGTCATGGATAAGGCGCAGCGCATCTATGTCATGTCGACCGGCGTGTTCGACGGTTTCATGGAATTCAATACGGAAGGCGCATTCACGACGTTCATCGGCGCGAACCGCGTATGGGTCGATCCCGTCGAGCTGTTCTGGAAGCGACTGTCCACGCGGGAGCAGCGCAGCCGGATGGTGATGTTCACGCCGACCGAATTCACGAATCTGGACATGAACGACGAAGGCTTCATCTATGCGACGAACGGCGATATTTTCGGCAACACGATCAAGAAGCTGAACGCGCAGGGCAACGACATTCTGCGGCGGACCGGCTACTTCAATCCGATCGGCGACATCCGCTATACGAACGATATCGGCCCATCCAGGCTGATCGATATCGACGTGACGGACAGCGAGATCTACTCCGTGCTCGACTCCAAGCGGGGACGGGTGTTCACGTACAACGGCGACGGCCATTTCATGTACGTGTTCGGCGGACTCGGCAACAAGATGGGCGAATTCAATACGCCGACCGCTATCGAGCGGGTCGGGGACGATTTCCTCGTCCTGGATAAGGCTTTCGGGGAGATTACGGTATTCCGGACGACCGACTACGGACGCGTCCTGAACGAAGCGGTACGCAGCTACTACAGAGGCGACGAAGAGAATGCCTTCCGGTTGTACATGGAGACGATCAATAAGAATGCCAATCTGGAATTCGCCTATTCCGGCATCGGCAAAGCGCTGCTCCGGCAGGGCGAATACAAGGAGTCGCTGCCCTATTTTAAGCGAAGCTTGGATCAAGCCGGCTATTCCAAGGCATTCCTTCTCTATCGCAAGCAGGTGCTGCGCGAGCACTTTCCGGTCATCATGACGGTGATCGTCATCGTGGTCCTCGGCGGGATCGTCGTCCGGAAGGTCTTGAAGAAGACGGGGAGAAAGAGGGTCGTTACGATTGAATAAAGAGCTGATCAAATACCCGTTATACGTGACCGTTCATCCGTTCGACGGCTTCTGGGATCACAAATACGAGCGCGGCAGAAAAATGAATCTGATCATCTCCTTCGCGATCTTGTTCCTGCTCGTTCTCTCGAACATCATGAGCAGCCAATACAGCGGATTCCTGGTCAATCTGTACAATCCGAGCGAGATGAACAGCTTGATGGAGATCCTGTACATCGTCGTGCCGGTCTTGTTCTGGTGCATCGCGAATTGGTCGCTCACGACGCTGATGGACGGCGAAGGCAAGTTCGTGGAGATCTTCACCTCGACCTGCTTCGCGCTCGTGCCGATGCTCTTGATCAACTTCCCTTGGATCTGGCTCAGCAACGTGATCTCGCTGCAAGAGACGTCGTTCTATTACTTCTCGAGCAGCGTTGCGCTCGGCTGGTCCATGTATCTGCTCTTCGTCGGGAACATGACGGTGCATCAATACACGCCGTCCAAGACGATCGGTACCATCGTCCTGACCGTGGTCGCCATGGGGTTCATGGCGTTCCTCTGTCTCTTGTTCTTCAGCTTGATCCAGCAGATCGTGTCATTCATTACCGTCATCTATCAAGAATTCGTGATGCGCAACTAAGGGAGGAGAGAGAGACATGAGAATGGCCAGACATGGCTTGCTGCTCGCAGTACTGATCGTCGTGACAGTCTTGGCAGGCTGTTCGAGCGGCGGATCGGCGGAGCAAGCAGAGGATAATGCCCTGCCTGCCGCGGCGTTCGAGCCGGGAACGGCGCTCTCTGCTTCCTTCAACGTTGCGAACGCAGCTGGTATGAAGGGAGTCGCCGAGAGCGAGCAGCTTCAGCTGCTTGTCGATGACCAGACAGGCGCCATCGCGGTCCGGCATAAGCGGAGCGGCGAAATATGGCACAGCAACCCGCCGGAGAGGGACAACGATCCGATTGCGGCAGGAACGAATAAGGGGCTGCTCTCAGCCCAATTGAAAATCGATTATTATAACAGTTTCGGGCAGATTCAGTCCATTAATTCGCATTCGGACAGCGCTGCCTTCAAGCAGATGAAGTTCGAGCCGATCGAGGGCGGGGTTCGCGTCACCTACCAGTTCGGGACGGCCAAGAAGTCGGCAGAAGACATGCCGCTCATGCTGAGCGCCGCGCGCTTCGAAGAAGTGTCGGGCAAGCTGGATAAGGCCGGGCAGCGTGCCTTGATGATCGCTTACAAGAAAGATGCGGCCACGGGTGCCTTCGCGCGGAACGACAGCGCGCTCAACGGCCTGCAGCTGGATCGAGCGCTTAAGGCGCTAGAGGATGCGGGTTATACGGAGGAAGATCTGCAGGAGGACATGGCCGAGCTGAACTTTACGCAGGAAAAGGCCGCGGCGCGGATTTTCTACGCATTGATCGAGTATAAGCTCGACGGCGACAACCTCGTCGTCCATGTACCGGTCGAAGACATTCGGTACCCGGCAGAATATCCGATCAATATGGTGTCGGTACTGAGCTTCTTCGGCGCAGGCGGACCGGATGAGAAGGGATCGCTTCTCGTTCCGGACGGTTCCGGCGCGTTGATCCACTTCAACAACGGCAAGGCCAAGTATCCGGCTTACCAGCAGTACGTGTACGGTCCGGACATGACGATGGAGACGACCGAGGAGGCTGCCCGGGAGCAGCCGGTCAGACTGCCTGTATTCGGCGTCATCCGGGAAGGAAGCGCGATGCTCGGCATCATCGAGCAGGGGGCTTCCGCCGCAACCATCAATGCCGACGTTGCCGGCAAGTTGAATAGCTATAACTACGTCTACCCGGCTTTCTACGTGATCAATAAGGGTGAGGTGACGCTGCAAGCGAACAGCCAGGAGCGAACCTTGCCGAAGTTCCAAGAGCGGCCGATGAAGTCGGATTATACGATCCGTTACGCATTCCTCAGCGGGGAGGATGCCGGCTATTCGGGGATGGCCCGTTATTATCAGAGCTATCTTGAGCGGCATGACGGCTTGCCCAAGCCGATAGAGGCTGCCGCCGATGCAGACTTGCCGTTCTATCTGCAGCTCGACGGGAGCATTACGAAGCAGAAGCATTTCGTTGGCATTCCGTATCGCGCGATCGAGCCGCTGACGACGTTCGAGCAGGCGAAGGACATCGTGGCGCGCATGCAGGAACGCGGCATCGCGAAGATCAAGCTTAAGTATGCGGGCTGGTTCAACGGCGGTCTGGACCACAAGGTTCCGAACAGCGTCAAGGTAGACGGCGCGGTAGGCGGAAGACGCGGCTTAAACGACTTCGTCTCGTTCGCACGCGAAGAAGGAATCGAATTGTACCCGGATACCGCCATCGTTACGGCGCTGTCTGGCGGCGGCTTCGACGAGAAGGACGACGCTTCCCGCACGCTCCGGGGCGTGCCGGCAGCGCTCTACCCGCTCGATCTCGCGCTCAATCGTCGCGACCGAAGCCACCCGGCTTCTTACGTCGTAACGCCGCGTCTGGTCGATCGCTACACGGATCGCTTGCTTCGCGCGCTTGACAGCTACGATACCGGCGGCATCTCGCTGCAGGATCTAGCCGATAAGCTGAACAGCGATTTCCGAAAGAACAAGCAAATCGACCGCACGGAGTCCGAGGCGATCTCTATCGGGGCGCTGAGCAAAATCGGCGAAGCGGACCTGAAAGTCATGGCGGACGGAGGCAATGCCTACGCGCTTCCTTACGTATCGGACATCGTGCGCGCGCCGCTGTCGAGCAGCGACTTCAAGCTCGAGGACGAGGCGATTCCGTTCTATCAGATGGTCATCCGCGGGTATGTCGGCTACACGGGCGCACCGTACAACCTCTCGGCGTACACGAACGAGAAGCAGTACGTGCTCCGATTGCTGGAATACGGGGCCGGCGTGCACTTCGAATGGATTCATGCGCCGAACCACAAGGTGAAGGACACGGCTTTCAGCCATCTGTATGCCGTCAATTACGAGCAATGGATCGATCAAGCGGCCGATATCTACCACGAGGTGAACGGCGTGCTGAAGAACGCGGGACAAGAGAAGATCGTGCAGCACGAGAAGCTTGGCGAAGGCGTGTTCAAGACCGTCTACGGGAACGGGATGTACGTGATCGTGAACTACAACTCGACGCCGGTCACGGTAGACGGGATCACGGTTGAAGCCGAGAGCTATAAGACAGGCGGTGAGCAAGCTTGAGAACGTTGTTAAGGTTCGGCGGGAGAAATCGCTCCTATGAAGGGCAGAAGGCGTTCTGGGGCATCATCTACGTCCTGCCATGGCTGCTTGGATTCCTATTCTTCTTCCTGATTCCCTTGATTACTTCGGTGCGTTACAGCTTGAGCGATATCGAGGCCAACGCGAACGGGATGACGATCGAATACGTCGGCTTCGCGAATTACATTCAGGCGCTTACGGTCAATACGAGCTTCAACCGCACCTTGACGGAATCGATCGTGAACATGGTCGTCAACGTGCCGCTGATCGTCATCTTCAGCCTGTTCCTGGCCGTCCTGCTGAACCAGAAGTTCTTCGGCAGGGCCGTTGCGAGATCGATCTTCTTCTTGCCGGTCATTCTCGCCTCCGGCATCATTGCCACGCTGGAGTCGACGAGCCTGGTGCAGGCGATCAACGATCAGAACGCCGGCTCCGGCGGCTTCATCAATGCGCTGGGCGCCTTCGAGCTGGAGCGCATCATGCTCCGGTCCGGCGTCAACGAGGACATCGTCATGTACCTGACGGGCGCCGTCGATCGGATCTACCAGATCGTCAGCCAATCGGGCGTCCAGATCCTGATCTTCCTGGCGGGCATCCAGACGATCTCCCCGCAGCTGTACGAGGCGTCCAAGATCGAAGGGGCGACCGGCTATGAAGCGTTCTGGAAAATCACGTTCCCGATGGTCAGCCCGCTCATCCTCGTGAACGTGATCTATACGATCATCGACTCGTTCTCCCGGAACAGCATGACGGACTTGATCAAGACGACGGGCTTCGACAGCTTCAACTTCGGCCTCAGCTCGGCGATGGCCTGGATCTATTTCATCGCGATCATGATCATTCTGTCGATCAGCACGTACATCATTTCAAAAAGAGTCTTCTACCAAGACTAAGGGTCGACTTGTGATCGCGAAGCATCTCGAGAAGCGTATTCGACGTCGAATCTTGAACGCTGGCGAAAATTCCGGTGCTCATGTAGCTCTGACTACACTGCGCACCTCATTTTCTACCATCGTCCAACCTTCTCGGCGCTGACAAGCGACCTGTTCAAACAATTACTATTAAAGGAGGGTGAACGCAATGCTGCTGGCCCGATTGACATCGCTTCAGAGCTGGAAAGGGTGGCTGTGGTCCGTGGTCAGGTTCGTGCTGATCGTGGGACTATCGTTCGTCGTCCTGTTCCCGATCCTGCAGAAAATATCGACGTCGATCAAGGACAAGGTAGACCTCTATTCGCCGATCGTCGTCTTCATTCCGGAGAATTATTCGCTGGACAACTTCGTGCAGGCGATCGCGATCATGGATTATTGGGAGACGCTGGTCAACACGTTCCTGCTGTCCGGCACGACGACGATTCTGACTGCCGCCTCATGCGCGCTCGCCGGCTATGCGTTCGCGCGGCTCAAGTTCAAGGGCAGCAATCTGTTGTTCGGCGGCGTCATTCTGACGATTCTCGTGCCGCCGACGACGATATTGATTCCGATCTACATGAATTTGAAGGACTTCAGCCTGCTCGGCCTGATGACGCTGTTCTCCGATAAGCCGGTGAACCTGCTCAATTCGTACTGGCCGTTCATCTTGACGTCGCTCACCGCAAGCTCCTTGAAAGCCGGCCTATACATCTATATTTTCCGGCAATTTTTCCGAGGCATTCCGAAGGAAGTTGAGGAGGCGGCGTATATCGACGGCGCGGGCGTAGGATCGACGTTCATGCGGATCATGCTGCCGAATGCGGTGCCGGCGATCGTGACCGTGCTGCTCTTCTCCTTCGTCTGGCAATGGAACGACAGCTTCTTCACGACGACGTACTTGACTTCGAGCAAAGTGATGTCGACGCAGCTGGCGTCGCTGCCGTACAATCTGGCGATCATGCTCCAAGGCGGCGTCACGACGAACAGCGACCCATTCTATCAGAGCATGGTACAGGATACGGGGATTCTGCTCGCCATCCTTCCGCTGGTCATTATATACTTGTTCGTACAGCGGTATTTTGTCGAGAGTATCGAGCGCACCGGCATCGTCGGATAGATCGAGAGAATGACGCCATACGCCCCGCGGGTTAAGCATTGGCGACCCCGCTGGGCGTATTGCCATTGCTGGGCAGCGTGTGCTGACATCAGAAGGGGGATTGGAAGATGAGTAAGTTTAATAGAAAGATCTATCTGTGGCTGGGAGCAGCGGCGGTCATCTTGATTGCGGCTGTCTGGCTGCTGCTCAGCGGTCTGGGGACGGGCGACACCGGCGGGAATGCCGGGGTCGCGAGCGAAGAACCGGCAGCCGCAGCGGAAGCCGGCGCGCCTGTCGCGGAAGAAACGGCCGCGGAAGAAGAGGCTGCGGCCGAAGAACCGGCGGTCGAAGAGCCCGCATCCGCGGAGCCGCCGCCGGCACCGTCGGTCGAGGCCGATCTCCCGTCGCTTGCCGAAGCGTATGCGGATTATTTTCCCATCGGGGCCGCGATCGAACCGAATCAGTCGACAGGGCTCAAGGCCGATCTGCTGAAGAAGCATGTCAACATGCTCGTGGCGGAGAACGTCATGAAGCCGGATGCGATGCATCCGACTGAGGAGACCTACAATTGGACGAACGCGGACCGGATCGTCGCCTTCGCGAAGGAGAACGGGATGGCTGTGCGCTTCCATACGCTCGTCTGGCATAGCCAGGTCGGCGCTTGGTTCTTCAAGGATGCCGAAGGCAAGCCGATGGCGGACGAGACCGACCCGGACAAGCGCGAAGCGAACAAGAAGCTGCTTCTGGAGCGTCTTGACAAGCATGTCCGCACGATCGTCGAGCGATACAAGGACGATATCGTGTCCTGGGACGTCGTGAACGAGGTCGTCGAGCCGGGCGACCCGGACGGCATGCGCGCCAGCGAATGGTACAAGATCACCGGGACCGACTTCATCGAGACAGCGTTCCGTGCAGCGCGCGAAGCCGGTGGGCCGGACATCAAGCTCTACATTAACGATTACGGCACGGATGACCCGAGGAAGCGCGACATCTTATACGATCTCGTGAAGTCGATGCTGGACAAGGGCGTGCCGATCGACGGCGTAGGCCATCAGACGCATATCAGCGTTCATGGCCCGATGGTGTTCAACATCATCGAGTCGATGAAGAAGTTCAGCGAGCTGGGCCTCGACAATCTGGTTACCGAGCTCGACATGAGCTTGTACAATTGGAATGACCGCGGCGACTTCGGCGACGAAATTCCGTTCTACGTGCTCAATCGCCAGGCCGAGCGGTACAAGGAGCTGTTCGATGCGTTCAAGGAGCACAAAGACATCATCGGCGGCGTCGTGTTCTGGGGCATTGCGGATGACCATACGTGGCTGCACAATTTTCCGGTACAGGGCCGCACGGATGCACCGATGCTGTTCGACGAGTATCTGCACGCGAAGCCGGCGTTCTGGGCGGTCGCGGATCCGTCGAAGCTGGAGGAGCACCTGCTGAAGAAAGAATAGC
>JAEZCJ010000202.1 GCA_023433615.1 Bacillota bacterium
CTCCGCCCGCACGCCGTCCTCGAGCAGCCGCGCCCCCCGGGCGCCGCCGCTCCCGCCCGGGCCCTCCCGGTGCGCTTCGCCAGCACCGGAACCGCCTCCGCCGCCGACGTATACCACCGTCGGCTGCGCACGGTACGTATCGCGCGACACCCGCTCGCGCGATACCGCCGCTCCGTCCCGCACCAGCGTGCGATACGTCTCGACGACATAGCCGGCGCGGCCGGGCTCAACCACCGTGCGCGAGCCGGGCGCCATCCCTGCGGTCGGCACCTCGCGGACCGGCGGTTCCAGCACCTCCACCGTCTGCGACGCGATGTCGTAGCGCACATTGCGGGGCATCGTGCCGAACAGCTTCACGGTCAGCCTGCCGTCCTCCACGGCGCTCTTGATGACGAGATGCTTGCCCGTCGTGTTCTTGAATCGAAAATTAATCGCGCCCTCCGCGAACGTCGCGTCCTGCCCCTTGGGCAGATAGGACACGGGCAGCGAGTGGTTGCGCCGTTCCGTAATTTCAAGACCCGCTCGCAGCGCGGCGTTATAGAGCGTGCTCGACACTTGGCAGATGCCGCCGCCGATGCCGGGCACGAGTCTGCCGTTCAGAATGACCGGCGCTTCGCGGAATCCGTACTTCATCTCCACGGCCTTCACGACCTTGGCGTAATCGAATACCTCGCCGGGCGCAAGCGTCCATTCGTTCAGCGTGCGGGCCGTCGCGATCACGTTGAATCGCCGCCCGGCGCTGCTCCCGCTCAGGCTGGTGGAGAACGATTGAATCAACCGCTCCACCCCCTCCGCTTGCAGCTTCTCCAGCGTCACGTCCGGCAGCACCTCGCGGAAGGGCAGCCGAACCCGAAGCTGGGAAGGGGCATCGTTCACTTGCTTCCCAACCGCCCCTTCTCCATGCTCGTCACCCTTGTCCGCCACGACGCCCTGCGTCTCCGCTTCCCGTCGAATCGCGGCCTCCAGCGCGTCGTAGTCGATCCGATACGCCGCCGCATGCGGCCGGTACACCACTCGGTCGTCGGGCGTGATCGTGCGCACCGCATTCGCCGGGTTGCCCGCCGCATCCAGCCAATCCCACGCCGCCCGTGCAGCGCGTTTTACGGCGCCTTCCTCCCACGCCGCCGCAGCCTCGAGCCGCTTCGGGAACTGCAGACGCGCCGTCGCGCGCGCCCACAGTCCGCCCTCCGTCAGCCGGTCGATCGCTTCCAGCGCATCTTTGCGCTCCATGCGATACCCGATGTCCGCCAGCCGCCACCGAATCGCCTTGCCGTTCACGGCCTCGACGGCCACGGCGCGATTTTCCGCGTTATCCCATGCTTGATTCAGCTTCGCCTTCGCCGCGTCAATCTCCATGCCGCCGATATCGATATGCCCCGCATGAACCCCTTTCGGCAGCTCATGCTGCGAAGCGTACAGCGAGACGAGTCCCCAGCCGATGCAGAAGACCAATACAGCAGCGAATGCCGCGATCAGGAACAGATGAACCTTCTTCATGGCGTGCAGCCCCCTTCGCGAGCGGTTGCGTTCATACCCATCTATATGCGCAGCCAGCCCTTTCCATGCAGGGGGCTTATCCAATTCAAGGTTACTCGCACAATTACCGCCATCATTCGACAAGCGCCCGCAAGCGAAAAATGTCGCGCCGCCACCGTCATTCCCCAATAATGAGAAAAGTTAAAAATGATGAATCTCGGCTTTTTTAAAGGAATTTCCGGTTTTCTGTCGAAATCTATAAGCTGACTCTCTACAGGATGTGATAATGTGATTGAAATGCAAGACATCTGGAAGACCTATGCCGATGGGACCCATGCGCTCCGCGGCATTTCTGTTCGCATAGATCGCAACGAATTCGTCTATCTCGTCGGTCCGTCCGGCGCCGGCAAGTCCACCTTCATGAAGCTGATCTACCGCGAAGAGGTGCCGACCAAGGGTCAGCTCTCCGTCAACGGCTTTAATATCGGCAAGCTCAAGCAGCGCAAGATTCCGTATGTCCGACGCAATATCGGAGTTATTTTCCAAGACTTCCGTCTGCTCCCGAAGTTGTCCGCCTACGAGAACGTCGCCTTCGCGATGGAAGTCATCGAAGCGCCGCGCCGCGTCATCAAGAAGCGGACGATGGAAGTGCTCGACTTAGTCGGCCTTCGCTCCAAGCATGCCAGCTTGCCTGCGCAGCTGTCCGGCGGCGAACAGCAGCGCGTCGCCATCGCGCGCGCGATCGTCAACAATCCTTCCGTGATCGTCGCGGACGAGCCGACAGGCAACCTCGACCCCGAAACGTCCTGGGGCATCATGAACCTGCTCGAGGAGATCAACTTCCGAGGCACGACCATCGTCATGGCGACGCATAACCGGGACATCGTCAACTCGCTTCGCAAGCGCGTCATCGCGATCGAGAACGGCGTCATTGTCCGCGACCAGGCGAGAGGGGAGTATGGTTATGAGATTTAGCACCATTCTCCGGCATCTGCGCGAAGGCGGACTGAACATCATACGCAATGGATGGATGTCGTTCGCGTCCATCAGCTCCATTTTCGTCTCCTTGTTCATTCTCGGCGTCTTCCTGCTGCTCGCGCTGAACGTCAACAACTTGACCGCGCAGATCGAGAGTCAGGTACAGATCCGCGTGTTCCTCCAGATGGAGACGGACCAGGCCAAGATCGACGAGCTTAGCAAAGCGATCGGCAGCCTGCCGGAAGTCAGCAAGATCCAATTCGTTTCCAAAGCCGAAGGGCTGGAGCTTCTGCGCGAGAACCTGGGACCCGACGGCGCAAGCCTGCTGGACGGGTATGACGACTCGAACAATCCGCTGCCGGATTCGTTCACCGTGGAAGTCGTCAATCCGGAAGAGATCGCTTTTGCCGCCAAGAAGATCATCGCGATCGGCGATGCCGATCCGTCAAGGCCGCTCATGAGCGTGAAGTACGGGCAAGGTACCGTCGAATCGCTCTTCCGCGTCACGACGGCGGTCCGCAATATCGGGCTGGTCATCGTGCTCGGCCTCGGATTGACGGCGATGTTCCTCATTTCCAATACGATTAAAATGACGATCTTCGCCCGCAGGCGCGAGATCGGCATCATGAAGCTCGTCGGCGCTACGAACCCGTTCATCCGCTGGCCGTTCTTCATCGAAGGCGCGCTCATCGGCATCATCGGCTCAGGCCTGACGACAGGCATTCTGCTATACGCGTATTCCCGTCTTGTGGAAGTGTCGCAATTCGAGCTCGGACTCATGATGATCCAGCTCGTCACCATCGAGGAATCCGGCTGGCTCGTTACCGGGCTTCTGATGGGTCTCGGCGTCGTGATCGGCATTCTAGGCAGCACGTTATCCGTGCGCAAGTTCTTGAAAGTGTAGGTGATCGGGTAAGCATGAAGAGAGCAATCGTATTCGTCGCATTCCTCGTGTTCGCAGTAGCCGTGTTCCAGCCGGTCGAGAGCCGAGCGGCCTCCCAGCTCGACAAGATCCGCGAAGAGATGAAGCAGCTCAAGCGGGAGATGGACTATGTCGAGGACAATAAGATTAAAGTGGAGAAGGACAAGAAGTATGTCGCCACGCAAAAAACGCAGACAGCGGAGTCGATCAACCTTATTCTGTCGCAGATCGATTCGGTGAATGCGGAGCTTCAGCTTGTCAACACGCAGATCGCGGACACGGAGAATGCGCTGCTCGCGGCAGGGGAAGAGCTTGTGCTGGCTGAAGAGCGAATCGTCGAGCGCGACGCGCTGCTGGAATCGCGGATTCGGTTGATGTACACGAGCGGCTTCGTCTCCTACACGGACGTGCTGCTGAGCTCGAACAGCTTCATGGATTTTCTGGACCGGATGGACGCGCTGAAGTCGATACTAGGCCAGGACCGCGAGATTCTGGCCGCCCACCAAGCGGATAAGGAGCTCATCCTGAATAATAAGGCGGAAATCGAGACCAAACTGGCCGACATTCGAACCCTTTACAGTAAAAAGGAAGATTATTACAATACTCTTATAGAGAAAGAAAAAGAAAAGGAAGTCATGATCGCGCAATACAACGCGCAGATGGAAGATCTCGAGCATCGCGCGGAAGAACTCGAGGAAATTTCGGCCGAGCAGGAAGCCGTGCTGATGAAGCTCGCGCGCGCCGAGAAGGCCGAGATCGAGAAGCAGAACAAGAAGAAGAACAAGGTCTACTACTCGGGCGGCAAGCTGGGGATGCCGATCAAGGACGATTATCGCGAGAGCTCGGGCTTCGGACCGCGCACGCATCCGATTACGGGCAAGAAGGGCAAGATGCACAACGGCCTTGATTTTGCGGCTCCGGCCGGTACGCCGATTTATGCGGCGGAATCCGGTACGGTCATCGTCGCGCAGTCGATGAGCGGCTACGGCAATACGGTCATCATCGACCACGGCAACGGGCTGTGGACGCTATACGGCCATATCCGTAACGGCGGCATCAAGGTCGAGAAGGGCGAGACCGTGAAGAAAGGCCAGAAGATAGCTGAGGTGGGCACGACCGGCACTTCTACGGGCAACCATCTGCACTTCGAAGTGCGGCTCAACGAAAAACCGGTCAATCCCGTTAACTATCTGAAGGGATAGGGTATAGAAGGGTAAGCTGCCGGTATCGGCATGGGCGATGGACCGCCAACCGTTTCGCGCCAGCGGACCGGTTGGCGGTTCGTCTGTGGACCGGTTGTGATCACGATGCGGATGCTTACGGAGCTTACTCGGCGTCGAATCTTGAACGCTAGCGAAAATTCCGGTGCTCATGTAGCTTAGACTACATTGCGCTCCTCATTTTCTACTATCGTCCAACCTAAGCTTATGCTTCCGATGCTGCGTTTCTTACGAAACGCTTGAGGCACTGACAATCGGTCATTTTGAATGAACTGGTATATAAGAGAGGTGAGCATCAATGCTTTTTCGTGGACGAACGGTAGGCCTATTCGTCATGGTTGCCGTCGTGTCGACCGCGCTTGTCACGGTGACGGTGGCGGATCGATACCTCCTGCCGAGCGATGAACCGGAGAAGGATACGAAGATTCAAGCAGATCGAACGCAGGGCGGTTTCACGCAAAAGGAATTCGATAAGCTGAACGCGATCCTGACGCTGATCGATACGAAATTTTACCGCGAGGTGGACCGCGGCGAGCTGATCGACGGCGCTGCCCGCGGCATGCTGTCGGCCTTGGAGGACCCGTATACAGTCTACATGGAGCAGGAAACGGCTGTGCACTTCACGGAGTCGATCGAAGGCTCCTTTACCGGCATCGGCGCAGAGGTGACGCTGCAGGACGGCAAGGTCGTCGTCGTATCGCCGATGAAGGATTCCCCGGCGCAGCGCGCGGGCATCCATCCGAAGGACGTGCTGCTGTCCGTGAACGGCGAATCGTTGGAAGGGCTGAATCTGAGCGAAGCGGTCGCGAAGATTCGCGGGCCGAAGGGCACGAAGGCGAAGCTGGTCGTGCAGCGGGAAGGGCTCAGCGTGCCGCTGCAGCTTATTCTGATCCGCGACGATATCGATCAAGAGACGATTTACTCCCGCATGATGCCGGGCGACGTCGGCGTCATTGAAATAAGGCAATTCGCGATGAATTCGCGGGAACGGTTCGAGGAGGAACTGCTCGCGCTCGAGGAGCAGGGCATGCAATCGCTGTTGATCGACGTGCGGAGCAACCCCGGCGGGGTGCTGCCGGTCGTGGCATCGATCGCGCAGCTGTTCATCGAGAAGGGGAAGCCGATCGTGCAAGTTGAGGACCGGAACGGCGTGCGCGAACAGACGCTGTCCAAGGGAGGCGGCAAGCCGTATCCGATCGGCGTGCTGATCAACAAAGGCAGCGCGAGCGCATCGGAGGTGCTCGCGGCCGCACTGAAGGAATCGGCCGGCGCGGTATTGTTCGGCGAAACTTCGTTCGGGAAGGGAACCGTGCAGGTCAGCTACGATAAGGCGACAGGCGACGGTACGCTGATCAAGATGACGATCGCCAAATGGCTGACCCCGAGCGGGGCGTGGGTGAACGAAGAGGGCGTGAAGCCCGATCTCGAGATCGCTCAGCCGGAATATTTCTCCGTTGCACGCATCTCCAGGTCGGAGGTATTGAAGAAGGACATGATCAGCGAGGACGTGCGCAGCCTGCAGGTCATGCTTAGCGCGTTGGGCTACGGCCTCGATCGCAAGGACGGCTATTTCAGCGAGGAAACCGAACAGTCGTTGATGGCGTTCCAGCGCACGGCGAAGCTGCCTGCTTCCGGCGAAGCGGATATCGCGACCGTCGAAGCACTGGAGCTGCGGGTGATCGGACTGATTACGGACAGTGCCAATGACCGCCAGATGGAAGAGGCTTTGCAGCGTATGAGCGCCAGAGACTTGCTACCGAGGGAGTGACGGACGTGGAATGGATTCTGGAATTGTTGGAGCAAGCCGGCCGCGCAGCCGGCGCGATGCTGCTGCAGCCGTACTATTACGCTGCAGTGCTGTTCATCGCGCTGCTCGTTCGGCGCCAAGTGCGTACCGAACGCCGACTGTTTCACGTCCGGCTGACGATGTGGCCGAGAGTGATCGGACCGTCGCTTGCGGCGGGCGTAGCGGTCGGTGCCGCTGTTTCAGCAGCTTTCCTGTTCCTCGGCATTCGATTGACTGCAGACGCCGTATATTGGCTATGGGGCGCATCGCTCCTCCTTTTGCTCCTGCGGATTCGATGGCTCGGCTATGTCTATGCCGCCGGGCTGCTCGGGATCGTGCAATGGGCGCTTGGGTTTTTCGAACGGGATGCCGCGCCTGAGCTATTCGCGAAGCTGGAGGGTTCGCTTGCGGATGTGGATGCGGGCGGCCTCCTGTTGCTGGCAGGAGTGCTCCAGCTCGCGGAAGCGGTGCTCATGCGCTGGCGGGGCAGCCGGCAGCCCGGCGCGACATTCGTCGAAGGCAAGCGCGGCAGGCCGGTCGGCGGCTATCAATTGCAGTCCTATTGGCCCGTTCCGCTTCTGCTGTTGGTACCCGGCCATGCAGATGCCGCGCTTCCCTGGGTACCGCTCTTGTGGCAAGACGGCGCACCGGGAAGCTGGGGCATGCTGGGGCTGCCGCTCATTCTCGGACTTGGGGCGATGACAACCTCGCTGCTCCCGCAATACAAGGCGCGCCGAATGGCAGGCTTGCTGCTCTGGACAGGCGTTGGTGCGACCGCAGCCGGCGCAGGTGCAGCCCTGTGGGAGCCGCTCGTGCCGGTTGCCGCGATCGTTGCGCCGATTTTGCACGAAATCATCCACTTCATGGAGCGCAGGCGGGAAGAGGAGAGCAGCCCGCTCTATGTGCACGATGATCGCGGATTGCGGGTTCTCGCCGTCACGCCGGATACTCCGGCATCGCAGCTCGGCGTGGAGCCGGGCGAGATTTTGCATAAAGTAAACGGGTTTCGCGTCCGCACCATGGAGGATCTCTACAATGGGCTGCTCGTCAATTCCGCGTTCAGCAAGCTCGAGGTTTACAATCTCGAGGGTCAGATCAAATTTTTGCAGCGGGCGCGGTTTGAGGGCGAGCATCATCAACTGGGCTTCGTGTTCGCGCCGGATGAAGCGACGCTGCGGTTGACGGAGGGGGCGCCGGCCTCACTCCTGGATCTGCTTCGCCGCGGCAGCAAGAGCCGCAAGCGCGAGGCCGGGCGGGAGCATCCGGTCTCGACGTGAACATAATAAAAGCGCTTGTCGTGCTTGACGCGGCAGGCGTTTTTTTTTTTGGATGCGGAATCGGCAATTTCGAATCGCTCGCAAAGAAGCTGTTATCCCTGACATACAGTTGTCAGGAGTAAGCGATATAATGATTAGGGCGGCGAACGATTCGTTCTGCTGCGATTGCATCGGACCGGCGGAATCGGTATAATGGGAGGGGAACATTTATTCCCATTATCGGTTCGGCGCAACAAGGGCATACAGAAGAATAGAGAGCTCGGTACGGGTACGAGAGGTGCAAGCCAGAAGCAAGGGAGTGGAAGCACAGGGATGACGAATGAGATCCAATTAATGAATAAGCCTTTCGAGCTGCTGTCCGAATACCGGCCGCAAGGCGACCAGCCAGGCGCCATCAAGCAGCTGGTCGAAGGCGTTCGCAACGGACAGCGCTATCAGACGCTGCTCGGCGCGACGGGCACGGGCAAGACCTATACGGTCGCGAACTTGATCGCCGAGCTGAACCGCCCCACGCTCGTGATTGCGCACAATAAGACGCTCGCCGCGCAGTTATGCAGCGAGTTCCAGGAATTTTTCCCCAATAATGCGGTATCCTACTTCGTCAGCTACTACGACTACTTCCAGCCGGAGGCGTACATTCCGTCCACCGACACTTATATAGAGAAGGATTCCAGCATTAACGACGAGATCGACAAGCTGCGCCACTCGGCGACGAGCTCCTTGTTCGAGCGCCGAGACGTCATCATCGTCGCAAGCGTGTCGTGCATTTACGGCTTAGGCTCGCCGATGGAGTACCGGAATCTGGTGCTCTCGCTGCGCGTGGGCATGGAGAAGCCTCGCAACGCGATTCTGCACAAGCTGGTCGACATTCAGTATCAACGCAATGACATTAACTTCGTGCGAGGCACGTTCCGCGTGCGCGGAGACGTGATCGAGATTTTCCCGGTCGCGAACAACGAGCGGGCGATCCGCATCGAGCTGTTCGGCGACGAGATCGAACGCATTACCGAGATCGATACGCTGACCGGCGAGATCGTCGGGGAACGCGAACATGTCGCGATCTTCCCGGCCTCTCACTTCGTAACCCAGGAAGAGACGATGAAGATGGCGCTCGTCAACATCGAGCGCGAGCTCGAGGAACGGCTCGCCGAGCTGCGGGAGCAAGGCAAGCTGCTGGAAGCGCAGCGGCTCGAGCAGCGGACGCGGTACGACATCGAGATGATGCAGGAGATGGGCTTCTGCTCCGGCATCGAGAACTACTCGGGGCCGATGACGTTCCGGGAGCGTGGCGCGACGCCTTACACGTTGATGGATTATTTCCCGGACGATATGCTGATCGTTATCGACGAGTCGCACGTGACGCTTCCGCAGATCCGGGCGATGTACAACGGCGACCGGGCGCGCAAGGAAGTGCTCGTCGACCACGGCTTCCGGCTGCCGTCCGCGCTGGACAACCGGCCGCTGCGCTTCGAGGAATTCGAGGAGAAGGCCGGACAGATGATTTATGTTTCGGCTACGCCTGGACCGTACGAGATCGAGCACTGCCCAACCATGGTCGAGCAGATCATTCGTCCGACGGGACTGTTGGATCCGATCATCGAGGTACGGCCGACGAAGGGTCAAATCGACGATCTGCTGGGCGAGATCCGCGATCGGATCGCCAAGGACGAGCGGGTGCTGGTCACGACGCTTACGAAGAAGATGTCCGAGGACCTCACGGACTACTTGAAGGAAGTCGGAATCAAGGTGCGCTATTTGCATTCCGATATCAAGACGCTGGAGCGGATGGCGATTCTGCGGGACCTCCGAGTCGGCACGTTCCATGTGCTCGTCGGAATTAACTTGCTGCGGGAAGGGCTGGACTTGCCGGAGGTATCGCTCGTCTCGATTCTCGACGCGGACAAGGAAGGCTTCCTCCGGTCGGAGCGGTCGCTCATTCAGACGATCGGCCGGGCTGCGCGCAACAGCGAAGGCCGGGTCATCATGTACGGCGATAAGATGACGGACTCGATGGAGAAGGCTATTCGCGAGACGGAGCGCCGCCGTGCGCTGCAGATTGCTTATAATGAGAAGCATGGCGTCACGCCGACGACGATCCGCAAGCGAATTCACGACGTCATCGAAGCGACGAAAGTCGCCGAGCAGAAGGCGGATTACCTGACGGACGAGTACGGCAAAATGTCGAAGAAGGAGAAACAATCGCTCATCCAGCGTCTCGAGGCCGAGATGAAGGAAGCGGCGAAGAGTCTCCAATTCGAACGGGCAGCCGAGCTGCGCGACGCCCTTCTCGAGCTGAAAGCGGATAGTTAAGATAGGGAGTAAATCATTCGACTTTTATTAAGCCCGCTTGTCAGCACCGAGAAGGTTGGACGATGGTAGCAATTGAGGAGCGGAATGTAGACAGATCTACATGAGCACCGGAAATTGCGCCAGCGTTCAAGATTCGACGCCGAGATTGCTTCGGAGCGGTACATCGTGATCACAAGCGGGCCATAGGGGGAAGTTGGGTTGGCTAGTGAGAGTATAGTGATAAAAGGGGCAAGAGCCCACAATCTCAAAAATATCGACGTCGAAATTCCGCGCGATAAGTTCGTTGTCTTGACCGGTCTCAGCGGTTCCGGCAAATCGTCGCTTGCTTTCGATACGATCTATGCGGAAGGCCAGCGGCGGTACGTGGAGTCGCTCTCCGCCTATGCGCGCCAATTCTTGGGGCAGATGGAGAAGCCGGACGTCGACTCGATCGAAGGCTTGTCGCCGGCTATCTCCATCGACCAGAAGACGACGAGCCGCAATCCGCGTTCGACCGTCGGCACGGTCACGGAGATTTACGATTACCTGCGGCTCTTGTTCGCGCGAATCGGCAAGCCGCACTGTCCGGAGCATGGCGTCCGGATCGCGGCACAAACGGTCGAGCAGATGGTCGACCGCATTATGGAATATCCGGAACGCACGCGGCTGCAAATTCTGGCTCCGATCGTATCCGGCCGCAAGGGCGAGCATACCAAGCTGCTGCAGGACGTCCAGAAGCAAGGCTTCGTCCGCGTGCGCATCAACGGAGAGATTCGCGACCTTAGCGACAAGATCGAGCTGGAGAAGAATAAGAAGCATAACATCGAGGTCGTCGTCGACCGGATCGTTATCAAGGAGGATATCGCGAGCCGCTTGGCCGATTCGATCGAGATGGCGTTAAAGCTGTCTGACGGGCAGGTAATCGTCGACGTCATGGAGAAGGAAGAGCTGCTATTCAGCTCTAAGCTGGCTTGTCCGGAGTGCGGCTTCAGCATCGACGAGCTGGCTCCGCGGATGTTCTCGTTCAACAGCCCGTTCGGCGCTTGTCCGGAATGCGACGGCCTCGGCGCCAAGATGATCGTCGATCCGGATCTGCTGGTGCCGGATACGAGCCGCACGATCGAGGACGGCGCGTTTGAAGCCTGGGCCGGCAGCACGTCGAATTACTATCCGCAGTTCTTGAATGCGGTATGTACCCATTACGGGATACCGAGGGATGTACCGGTTGCAGACCTGACGACCGAACAGATGAAGAAGCTGCTGTTCGGTACCGGCGGAGAGCGGGTGAAGTTCCGCTACGAGAACGACTTCGGCCATACGAAGGAAGCGCTCGTGCCGTTCGAAGGAATCGTGCACAACCTGGAGCGCCGTTACCGCGACACCGGTTCCGACGGCATCCGCGAATATATCGAAGCGTACATGAGCGCCAAGCCGTGCGGCGGCTGCAAGGGCCATCGCCTTCGCAAGGAGAGCCTTGCGGTGACCGTCGGAACGGAGAACATCTCGTACGTGACCTCGTTGTCGATCGGCGACGCGCAGCGATTCTTCGAAGTCTTGGAGCTGGACGACAAGGATCGGACGATCGCGCATCTCATCCTGAAGGAAATCAACGGACGTCTGGGCTTCCTCGTGAACGTCGGACTTCAATATTTGACGTTAAGCCGCGCAGCGGGCACGTTGTCCGGCGGCGAGGCGCAGCGGATCCGGCTTGCGACGCAGATCGGTTCCAGCTTGATGGGGGTACTCTACATTCTCGACGAGCCGAGCATCGGGCTTCATCAGCGCGATAACGATCGGCTGATCCAAGCGCTGCTGCATATGCGCGACATCGGCAACACGCTGATCGTCGTCGAGCACGACGAGGATACGATGCTGGCCGCCGATTATCTGATCGATATCGGTCCCGGCGCAGGCATCCATGGCGGACAGGTTGTCGCAGCCGGCACCCCGCAGGAAGTCATGAACAACGACAGTTCGCTGACCGGTCAGTATCTCAGCGGCCGCAAGTTCATACCGATCCCGTTATCGCGCCGCAAGACAGACGATCGCTGGCTGGAGATCCGAGGCGCCAAGGAGAACAATCTCCGCGGCATCAACGTGAAAATTCCGATCGGCGTATTCACGGCTGTCACCGGCGTATCGGGATCAGGCAAGTCGACGCTCGTGAACGAGATTCTGTACAAGACGCTTGCGCGGGACCTGAACAAGGCGAAGGTGCGCCCGGGCGAATATAAGGAAATTCGCGGCCTCGAGCATCTCGAGAAAGTCATCGATATCGACCAGTCGCCGATCGGCCGCACGCCGCGTTCCAACCCGGCGACCTACACCGGCGTGTTCGATGATATTCGCGATGTCTATGCCAATACGAACGAAGCTAAGGTCCGCGGCTACAAGAAAGGCCGCTTCAGCTTCAACGTGAAGGGCGGCCGCTGCGAAGCCTGTCGCGGAGACGGCATCATCAAGATCGAGATGCACTTCTTGCCGGACGTTTATGTACCGTGCGAGGTCTGCAAGGGCAAACGCTATAACCGCGAGACGCTAGAGGTGAAGTACAAAGGCAAGAGCATTTCCGAGCTGTTGGAGATGACGATCGAGGACGGCACGGAATTTTTCCGCAACATCCCGAAGATCCACCGCAAGCTGCAGACGCTGCTCGACGTGGGTCTCGGCTACATGAAGATGGGGCAGCCGGCTACGACGTTATCCGGCGGGGAGGCGCAGCGCGTCAAGCTCGCAGCCGAGCTGTATCGTCGCAGCACGGGCAAGACGCTGTACATTCTCGATGAGCCGACGACGGGTCTGCATGTCGACGATATCGACCGCTTGCTGCACGTGCTTCACCGGCTGGTCGATTCCGGCGAATCGGTGCTCGTCATCGAGCACAATCTGGATGTCATCAAGACGGCGGATTACTTGGTCGATCTCGGACCGGAAGGCGGAAGCGGCGGCGGCACGATCGTCGCGACCGGTACGCCGGAGGCGCTCACCAAGGTAGAGGCCTCGTACACGGGCCGTTACTTGAAGCCCGTGCTGGAGCGTGACCGTAAACGTACGGAGGAACGTAATGCCGTCGCGCAAGGCGTCGCTGCGGGATTAGCGGAATAAGCGTAAAGATTGTCAGTGCGTGAACGCCCCGGTCCATCCTGGTACCGGGGCATTTCACTTGCCTGCCATGCATGCGACATCGTACAAAGCTGCATAATAGCTCATAACAAGCATGCCGCTGAAATCGCCATTCCTGCCTGTTAATGGTGACAAAGTTGTTACGAATTCAAAAGGGACTTGCATCGTACCGTCCGAGACGCTAACATAGATAAAGGCATAACTGGTATACTGTACATTAGATCACAACGCTATTGTGAAGATAAAGAAGGAGGTCCCCCTCATGTTTTTGGCGGAAGAAGCAGCGAAAACCAGCAGTTTTGATCCGTTCGACATCCTGATGCTTGTATTCACGGTGTTGATCTT
Organism: Bacillota bacterium; assembly: GCA_023433615.1. GTDB lineage: Bacteria > Bacillota > Bacilli > Paenibacillales > Paenibacillaceae > Paenibacillus_I. The sequence goes on from JAEZCJ010000202.1 coordinate 13,417, forward strand.
CATCGGTTTCGTGCGCCTGCTAATGCAGCGTCCGAGAAAGAACATCTTCGCGATCGGGTTCACGGCTGTATCGCTGGCATTGTTCTTGTACGTGGATTATATTATGATTTTCGAGGTATGGCTCGCGTAGGCGGGATAAGCCATACCTATCCATAGCCTTACCTACATAAGAGTCTCTCCGATTTTCCGGAGGAGGCTCTTTTTCGGTGATGAGAGCAATTAGCGAAGCAACAGTGCTGCTAAGGCAGGCTCTATGTGCTAATCGCAGCCGCTCTAACCGACTTCTATTCAAAAGTATGGCGAATTCGCTAAATAGCGAACTAGCATTCCGTAATTAGCGAATATGCTTCATAAAGCTTCGCGGATGATGGAAGATGCCAGCGAGGGCGTGCGACCGGGCTCCAATAAAGCCGGAGCTAGTTTGTCGCTCAATTGAAAATATAAAGCCGCCCCGTGGGGCGGCCTGCTCAATCTGAATCTCGCTTGCGTTATACCCACCACATGTCGCCAAGCGGCTCGCGGATGAGTACTTGCTGCAGGTTTTGGACAGCTTTGGTGAAGCCTTCGTCGACCGACATCAGTCCGTCTTCATGCTCGATGCTGACGACGTAGTCGTAGCCGACCAAGCGAAGCGCGCTGATGATGTCCGCCCACACCTTCAGGTCGTGGCCGAAGCCGACGGTGCGGAACTGCCATGCGCGGTCAAGCATGAGCGCGTACGATTGCATGTCCGTCACGCCGTGGCGGTTGACGTTGATCGGGTCGATCGACGTGTCCTTCGCGTGGAAGTGATGGATCGCGCCGGCGCGGCCCAGAATATGAATCGCTTGTACGGGGTCGATGCCTTGCCACCACATATGGCTCGGATCGAGGTTCGCCCCGATCGCTTCGCCGGCTGCTTCGCGCAGGCGAAGGAGCGTAGCCGGCGTATGTACCGAGAAGCCGCCGTGCAGCTCGAGGCCGATCTTCACGTTGCGCTCGGCAGCGTACTTGCCGATCTCCGTCCAGTACGGGATGACCTTGTTCGACCACTGCCAATCGAGAATTTCTTGATAATCGTTCGGCCAAGGCGCGACCGGCCAGTTCGGATATTTGGCATCCTCATGGTCGCCGGGGCAGCCGGAGAACGTATTGACGACAGGCACTCCGAGCTGCGAAGCCAGATCGATCGACTCGCGGATGATGCGGTCGTGCTCGCTGGAGATCGCCTTCTGCGGGTGAAGCGGGTTCGCATGACAGCTGAGCGCGCTGATCGACAATCCGCGCGATTCGATAGCCGAGAGGAACGCGCGCTGCTTGCCTTGGTCAGCCAGCAGCTCAGACGGCTTGCAGTGCGCGTCACCCGGATAACCGCCTGTGCCGAGCTCGACGGCATCGAGACCCTTGGACGCGATGTAATCGAGTGCTTCCTCGAACGGTTTTTGCCCAAACAATACCGTAAACACACCTAATTTCATGCTTGTATACCCTCCTCGATCGATTGAATGGCACCGCTTGCCAGCCTATTATAACATGCCCCAAAATGCCGTTGTAGCCAAGTGCGCCCATTTGCCAAATTACAATATAAACGAAGCTAAAAGTGGATTCACGGCACCCGCGGTGTTACACTAGTAGTGGTTGATCAAAAAGCCCAATTGTGATCGCGAAGCTTCTCGAGAAGTATTTTCGACTTCGGATCTTGAACACTGGCGAGAGTTAAGCGTATGCTTCCGATGCGGCGTTCCCTTCGGAAACGCTTGAGGCGCTGACGACCGATCTTTTTGATCTTAATCAGGTGAATAAGAATACAAGCTGTACATGTGGAGGCAATCGAAGCAAGATGACCGAGATACAACGGGAAGACATAGAGCTGCTGGCGCCCGCCGGCGATTGGGATTGCATGCGAGCTGCCGCGGCCAATGGGGCCGATGCGGTGTTTTTTGGCGTCGAGAAGTTCAATGCGCGCGCGCGGGCGAACAATTTTCGCATGGACGAGCTGCCGGAGATCATGGCCTATCTGCACGGCTATGGGATGAAGGGCTTCCTTACCTTCAACATTCTGGTGTTCGAGAACGAGCTGGAGGATGCGCAGCGGCTGATCGAGGCGTGCATCGATGCAGGCGTCGACGCGGTAATCGTGCAGGATCTCGGGCTGGTCAAAATGATCCGCGACATTTCCCCCGATTTTCCGATACACGGTTCCACGCAGATGACCATTACGTCTCCGGAGGCGGTAGAATTCACGAAGCCGTTCGATATCGAACGCGTCGTTCTCGGCCGGGAGAACAATCTGAAGCAGATCAAGACGATCGGCGAGCAGTCGAAGCTGCCGATGGAAGTGTTCGTCCACGGCGCGCTGTGCGTGTCGTACTCCGGCCAATGCCTGACTTCCGAGATGTGGGGAGGGCGCTCGGCGAACCGCGGCGAATGCGCGCAGGCTTGCCGACTGCCTTACGACCTTATGGTCGACGGCGTGCAGAAGCCGATGGGCGACGTGACCTACCTGCTGTCGCCGAAGGATCTGGCGGCCGTGGAGCTGGTGCCGGAATTGATCGAGGCTGGCGTTACGTCCTTCAAGATCGAAGGGCGACTCAAGAGCCCCGAATATGTCGCGAACGTCGTCTCCAAGTATCGCCGCGCGATCGATCGCTATTTCGAAGGCGACCGCGGTAAGCCGTCCAAGGAAGAGGTGCGCGAGCTGCAGCAGAGCTTCTCGCGCGGCTTCACGCCGGGCTTCCTGCTCGGCACGAACAACAAGCAGCTCGTGGAAGGCACGTTCCCGAAGAGCCGCGGCGTGTACTTGGGCCGCGTGGAGCGCGTGCTGCGGGACGCGGTCGTATGCCGCCTGGAAGCGCCGCTGAAGAGGGGCGACGGCATCGTGTTCGACGCGGGCGATCCGACGAAGAAGGAAGAAGGCGGCCGCGTCTACGACGTGCGTCGACAAGGCGTGAAGGTTGAGGGCGAGGTACAGGAGGGGACGGTCATCGAGATCGTGCCTGGCAGGAATGACGTCGATCTATATAAGGTGAAGCCTGGTGACCGCGTGTGGAAGACGAGCGATCCGGCGCTAGACAAGCGCCTCAGGGCGACCTTCGAGACCGAGAAGCCGTATCGGGTATTCCCGCTGCACGTCAAGGTCGAAGGCCGCGAAGGGGAGCCGCTTCGCACGGTCTGGACGGACGTGAACAAAGGCACGACGGTCGAGGTCGCCTCCGAGCTGCCGCTCGAGCGGGCCGAGAAGCGGCCGATGGACCGCGCGCTGCTCGAGGAGCAGCTCGGCCGCTTGGGCGGCACGCTGTTCCAGCTGGAGCGGCTTGACGTCGACCTAACGGGTGACGTGATTCTGCCGATGCGCGAGCTGAATCGGCTGCGCCGCGAAGCGGCGGAGATGCTGGCCGGCGAGCGGCCGAAGCCGCCGGTCTACGTGAAGCGCGAGATCGACGCGTACGCGGATGCGGCTGCGCGTAGTGCGGCGAGCAACGGATTGCCGCGGCTGACCGCGCTCTGCCGCAGCTTGGCGCAGGTTGAAGCGGCCGCACGTACAGGCGTGAGCATGATCTACGCCGACTTCGAATTCATTAAGCAGTATCCCGCGGCCGTAGAAGCGGCCAGACGCGCAGGCAAGCGGATCGCGCTGGCTACGCCGCGGATTCATATGCCGGGCGAGAACGGCTACCACAATCACATCCTGAAGCTGGAGCCGGATGCGGTCCTCGTCCGCAATACAGGCGCCATGTACTTCTATATGAAGAAGCGTGCCGAGTCCGGCGACGGCGCTTTCCCGGAATTGATCGGCGACTTCTCGCTGAATATCGCAAACCATAAGACGGCCGGCCTGTTCCTGGATGCAGGCTGCGCTTACGTGACGCCGTCCTATGACTTGAACGTGCAGCAGATGGTGGATCTGCTGGGGCGCGCGGATACGTCCCGCATGGAAGTGGTGATCCACCAGCATCTGCCGATGTTCCATACCGAGCACTGCGTCTACTGCACGTTCCTTAGCGAGGGTACGGACTATACGAACTGCGGTCGGCCATGCGAGGAACACCGCGTATCGCTGCAGGATCGGATCGGCATGTCGCATCCCGTCCGGGTAGACGACGGCTGCCGGAACACGGTGTATAACGCGATTGAACAGTCCGGCGCCGAGTATCTGAAGAGCTTCATCGAGCTGGGTGTTGCGTCGCTGCGCATCGAGTTTCTGGAGGAGACGGCGGAGAAGACGGCCGAGGTCATTCAGCTGTACACGGATGCCATTCGAGGTAGAATTAGCGGAACGCAGGTGTGGCGAAGCCTGAAGGCGATTAACCAATTAGGCGTTACGCGCGGTCAGCTAGTCAAATAAGCGAAGGTGGAGCAACCGTTTCGGCAGCATGCCGAGACGGTTTCTTTCCGTCGTCACCATTTCGCGAAAAGTGTAAGGAATCTTTTTGAGTTGTAAGAAAAGTTATTCCATTTTTACTAGACCAGTAGTACTATTAACCTAAATCCATGACGGAATGTGGGGAATGGGCCATGCGCCTTTCGTTTCAACCCGGTGTACCAGACAGCTTGAAGGAGCTTGTGCTCGAACTGGAGCAGGCTGTGCTAGACGGCAGAATACCGGACCAATCGACATTGGAAGCGCTGCCGGAGCCAGCGGTGAGCGGTTCGCCCTTGCTGCTTCGGACAGGCTCTGTTCACCTGATGCTCGAAGGCCAGCTGAAGGAAGCGCAAGAATGGCTGCAAGCAGCGATCAAAGGTTTTGCCTTGCAGGCGAATCATGTCGAGATGCTGTCGATGATCGCGCTGCTTACGCTCGTCTACGTGCGCATCGGCGATTTTACGGAGACGGAGACGCTGCTGCATCATCTGGAAGAGGAAACGCTGCGCTCGCCGGAACATTGCAGCGGCTTCGTATGGTGGGCGCTTGCCCGAGGCAGATGCTGGGGCCGCACGTCTACGATTCTAGGCTCGCTTACGAGCGATGAATATTTTGCGAGAGCGGCGGATTGGTTCCGGCAAGAGGGGGCCTCCGATTGGTACGCCTACTTGCTGCTTGATCGCTGGCTCTACGACTCGGATAGTTTGAAGGATGAGGCGTGGGGCAAGCGAATGCTCGCGCTGCGCCAATGGGGCGCCATTAAGCCGGCATGCGAGAGCGTGCTGAAGGTGCTGGTAGGAAGCGAGCTGTCCGAGGAACAGGAGGAGAAGCTGCCGAGCCGGTTCGGCTACTTGCTGAAGGCGCTCCATCAATCCGGCGTCGATGCTTCAGTAGATCCGCCGGTCAGCGACCTGCGCTACGACGTCGAGGCGCAGCTGTTCAACAGCCGTGTGAACGTGCGGCGGAAGCTGGCAGCCGGCGACCGCGTAGGCGCCTCCGTCGCGCTGCGGCAGATGGAGCTGATGCTGGAAGAGATGTCGACGCCTAGAACCCAAGCTTGGCATGACGAGCTGCGGGAGCGTATCGGCGGGAATGTCGAACACGCGCCGCTCGTGGCCAGCCTGCCTGTCCATCTCGATGAGGAGATTCCGATGCCGGCCCCGAAGCAGAACCGACTGCGCGTGCAGCTAATGTCGGGTATCCGCTTCTATTTATCGGACGGCACGACGGTCACGCCGAAGTGGAAGCGCCGAAAATCGAAGGAACTGCTCGTTTACTTGCTGCTTCAGCCGGAATACCGCGTCCTGCGAGACCAAGTCGTCGAGCAGGTGTTCGGCGAAGGGGACGCGACGAAGCTGGCCAATCATCTCTATGTCTCGCTGCATGAGCTTCGCAATGCGCTTGCCAGCATCGGCTTCGAAGAAGCGATCGAGGTGCGCGGCGGGCTGATTGGGTTCAAGGATAGCGTGATCGAGGCGGTTGACGTCGAGCAGTTCACCACGCTCTCCCGCGTTGGGGATCAGCTGTGGGGCAAGGATAAGGAGGCATCGGTCATGCTGTATCTGGACGCCGTCCGGCTCTACGGCACGCTCGGGTCGGACATGCCGTACCTCGATTGGCTGGAACGGTGGCGCAGCCATATGACGGAACGGCAGACGCAGATGCTGCGGCGGCTCGGCGAGTACTACGCCGCGCGTACGGAGGACAGCCATACGGAGCAGTGGCTGTCGGCGTGGATCGACCTTCGGCCGGATCAAGAGGAAGCCTACCAAGCCATGATCCGCTATTGGATGGAGCGGGGCCGGCATGCCGAGGCGGTGAGCTGGTATCGGCGCCTTGAGCGCGTATGCAGGGAAGAGCTGGGCACCGTGCCGCTCGAAGAGACGCGCAAGCTCGTATGGGAAGCTTGAACGCTCCGGCAACGCAGCGAGCCGCCGCTGGCCGATGGATGGCAGCGGCAGGGTACTGCCTCTTGGCGGGATCGGCCGCATTCGGCATGACGGCGCTGCCCCTCTATCTGGCGGGCGTCGAGCCTGCCCGTGCCTTGCTACCGGCATACCGGCCCGAAGGGAGCGGCTGGGAGGCGATGTACGGCCTGCTCGGTTTTGCTCTGACGGCGGCCGCCATCGTCTACGCGATCATGGCCTTCTTGAAGCCGGGAAGAGCCTTGCATACGGGTCATCGGGCACGGTCGCAGACTGCGCTTGGACGGGAGATTCGAGCGGAACTGGCGATGGGGCGGCTTATCCCGCTCGGCGTGACGCTCGGCGGACTGTTCGCAGCTGTGTCTGCGCAGATGCTTGGGCTCGCGGCAGCGACGACCGGCGGCTTGCCGGAGACGGTGGAGCCGATTGCCGTCATGATGCTGACGATCGAATACGGCATGCTCGGCTTCGCCGTGTTCGGTCTAGCGGTACGGGAGGTAAGGCGCTTGCTGCTCGCAAGTACGAGTGCGCCTTTATCCCAGACATTCTCGGCTGCGACGGCCGAGGAAGGGATCGCGGAAGATCAGCCTGTGCGTTCGGCAGACCATTACGACACGCTAGCTGCCGAATTGAGGCTTGCGCTGGATTTGCAGCAGCGCTGGCAGCCGCCGATCGACATGCAGCTGGGCGCTTACCGCGTAACTGGACGGAATCGCCAGGACCGCGACGTAGGAGGCGACCTGTTCGATGCCGCGATCGTCGACGACACGACTTTTGCGGTGCTCATAGGCGATGTATCGGGCAAAGGAATGCCGGCCGCCGTCATGGTGCCTGCGCTGCACGTGCTGTTCCGTTCCGAATTGAAGCGGGGAGGCGGGCCTGGGGAGATGCTCGAGCGCATGAACCGTCTCTTGTGCGACACCGTGCCTGAGCACGGCGTGACGCTCGGCGTAGGCATCTTCAATGCGGCGACCGGCGAGATGCGGTACGCCAGCGCGGGTCATCCATCGCCCTATCTGCTGCAGCAAGGCATCCCGCCGATCATGCTGGACAGCTCCGCGCTCCCGCTCGGGATGGAGCCCGAAGCCCGCTACGAAGAACTAACGGTCCGTCTTGCGCCGGGCGAAAGGCTGCTGCTCTATACGGACGGCATCGTGGAGGCCACGGATGCTTCGGGCCGGATGTTCGGCTTCGAAGGACTCGAGAAGCAATTGCTCGGTTGGGAAGCGGGGGAGCCGGCAGACGGCTGGATGGCGGACATGTTCGATAAGCTGGGCGAGCAGTACGGCAATCGTAAGGACGACCGTACGATTCTTGCGGTGGAGCGAATCGTGCATGCGGCACGTCCCGTCGTACTCCACGAGATGACCTGGAGGATCCCTTCCGTGCCGGGCTGCGAGAAGCAGGTGCTGGCGGAGTTGGCCGACTTGATCGAAGATGCTTGGCCGGAGGCGGGCAGGAAGGACGATATGCTGACCTGCGTTGCCGAGGCGGTCATGAACGCTGCCGAGCATGGCAACGGCTTCGATCCGGAGCGCTGCGTCGTCGTGCACGTGCACTTTGGCAACATGCTGATGGTTTGCCGCGTATCCGATGACGGCGACGGCTTCGACGTGCAGGAGGTGCAAGCGGGCGCCCATGCCGACAGGCTGAACGCCGAAGCGGAAGCTAAGGCAGAGGCAGAGGCTTCTACGATCCCCGATCGCGAGCGCGAAGAAGGCAGAGGTTGGGGTATGCTATTGATAGATGGATTAACGGACTATTGGATCGCGACTGGCGATGAGCGGGGGTTCTGCGTCGAGTTGTTCTTTCTTGCTCGTAAAAGAAGCGGATAAGGGAGGTGTGAATGATGTCGGAAGCAACACTCGAGATGGAAGCCCGGGCATTCGAGAGCGGGCTGTCGGTCACCTTGCGCGGCGATCTGGATCAGGCGGCGGAGCAGGTGCTGAAGGGTGCGTTCGATTGGGAAAATGGGCTGGAAGGCCGCAGGCGGTACTTGATCCTTAATCTGCACATGGTCAGTTACATCAACAGCGCAGGCATGGCGCTGCTCATTCGCGTTGCGCGAGGCGGGCGCAAGCATGGCTACCATACGTTCGCATGCGGCGTAACGACGCATTATCAGAAGCTATTCCGCATGGTGGGCCTGACCGAGTACATGATGCTCTACCCGGACGAGTATGCGGTGTTCCAGCGAATCGAGGCGCTTGAAGGAGAAGGCGGGCAGTGACTGTCTGTCGCATCATCGTGAAGACGCGAGGCGGGGAGACGGACCGGATCCCCGCCTCGCGCGCGAGAAAGGAGCATTCCCATGACGAAGGATCGGATGCCGGATACGCCTTACGCGGCGTGGCGGCATGCGTTCAAGCTGGACCCGGACCGCATGATCGGAGACGAAGCGCTCGAGGCGGTCTGCCTGTCCGGGACCGATATTCTGCTGGTCGGCGGTTCGAGCGGCGTGACGTACGACAATACCGTGGATCTCTTGGCGCGCATTCGCCGGTACGAGGTGCCGTGCGCGCTTGAACTGACGGATGCGGCCGCGGCCGTGCCGGGCTTCGATTGGTACCTGCTGCCGATGGTACTGAACGCCGGCTCCGTCGATTGGGTGACCGGCAGGCAAGCGGCGGCAATCGCGGACTACGGCGCGTACTTGCCGTGGGACATTACGTTCGGCGAGGGCTATATTATTCTGAACGAAGACGCAGAGGCGGCTAAGCTGACCGATGCGCGGACTGCGCTGAAGATCGGTGAAGCGGCAGCTTATGCCAAACTGGCGGATCGGCTCATGCGGCTGCCGCTCGTCTATGTTGAGTACAGCGGACGCTTCGGCGACATGCAGCTGGTTCGTTCGATTCGTGCGGCATTGACCCAATCGAGGCTGATCTACGGCGGCGGCATCGACACCGCAGCGCGCGCAGCGCTGGCGGCCGAGGCCGCGGATACGGTCGTTGTCGGCAATGTCGTCTACGATGATTTGGCCGAGGCGCTCGCCACGGTCGACGCGGTTAAGAATACGCCTGCCCCGACCCCATAGCACGTCTACCTAACGAGCCCTTGTGCCCCAGACGCACAGGGGCTTGCTGCCGTTCCCTCTCAATCTTCCTCAAAGGACTTGGATATTCTATACTAATGGGTTTCATTTATATGCGGCCGGTTGTCAGCGCCGAGAAGGTTGGACGATAGCGGCAATTGAGGAACGGAGCGTAGACAGATCTACGTGAGTACCGGAAATTGCGCTAGCGTTCAAGATTCGATGCCGAGTAGACTTCGAAGCTCCACTTCGCGATCGCAAGCGGCCCCTGATTGACATTAGAGGGGGGGGTGAACTAGACTGAAAATAGGCGAACACACACGCGAACAAAGGAGTAGAAGCATGCATAATCGGATCGACATCGACCAAGCGGTCGAGCGGCTTAATCCGCGCCAGAGGGACGCCGTTCACGCTACGGACGGACCCTTATTGATCATGGCCGGCGCGGGCAGCGGCAAGACGCGGGTGCTGACGCACCGCATCGCGTACCTCATCGAGAAGAAGCGTGTTGCGCCATGGAGTATTCTGGCCATCACGTTCACCAATAAAGCCGCGCGCGAGATGCAAGAGCGGGTTGCGGCCCTGATCGGACCCGGGGGGCAGGACATCTGGGTATCGACGTTCCACTCCATGTGCGTGCGCATCCTGCGCAGAGATATCGGCAGGCTCGGCTACAGCACGAACTTCTCCATTCTGGACAGCGCCGATCAATTGTCGGTTATCCGCAACATCATGAAGGAGCAGAACATCGACTCGAAGAAATTCGAGCCGCGGGCTGTGCAGGCCAAGATCAGCGGGGCGAAGAACGAGCTGCTTACCCCGGAGAGCTATGAGCAGAAGGCCGGCAGCGACTATTTCGATCAAGTGGCGGCCAAGGTTTACGGGATCTACCAGAAGCGGTTGAAGAGCAACAACTCGCTGGATTTCGACGACTTGATCATGACGACCACGGAATTGTTCAAAGAGATTCCGGAAGTGTTGGAGTTCTACCAGAACAAGTTCCGCTTCATCCACGTCGACGAATACCAGGATACGAACCGCGCGCAATACATGCTCTGCAAGATGCTGGCCGACAAGCACCACAATATCTGCGTCGTCGGCGACAGCGACCAGTCGATCTACCGCTGGCGCGGCGCGGACATCACGAACATCCTGAACTTCGAGAAGGACTATCCGGAGGCGACGACGATTCTGCTCGAACAGAATTACCGCTCCTCCTCGAATATTCTGAACGCCGCGAATGCGGTCATTAAGCAGAATACCGGCCGCAAGGCCAAAAAACTCTGGACCGACCGCGGCGAAGGCGAACCGATCGGCGTGTACCAGGCGGATACCGAGCATGATGAGGGGTACTTCGTCACGGGCGAAATCCGGCGCAACAAGCAGGGAGGACGCAAGTACGCGGACCATGCGATCCTGTACCGGACGAACGCGCAGTCGCGGGTCATCGAGGAAATTCTGATCAAGTCGGACATTCCGTATCAGATCGTCGGCGGCATCAAGTTCTACGACCGTAAGGAGATCAAGGATCTGCTGGCTTACCTGCGGCTCATCTCGAACCCCGACGATGACATCAGCTTGGTCCGCGTCATCAACGTGCCGAAGCGCGGCATCGGCGACACGACGCTGGGCAAGCTCGCAGCCGAAGCGGCGCGGCGCGGCGTCTCGATCCATGCGGTGCTGGGCGACCTCGATGGGGTTGACGTGGCAGGCAAGACGAAGGCGGCTTTAATTGATTTTCGCGAGCTGATCGACAATCTGGCACGCATGGTGGAATACTTGTCAGTGACGGAATTGACGGAGAAAATGCTGTCGTTCATCGGCTACCGCGAGGAGCTCGAGCGCGAGAACACGCTTGAATCGAAGTCGAGGCTCGAGAATATCGACGAGTTCCTATCCGTTACGATGGACTTCGAGAAGCGCAACGACGACAAGTCGCTCGTCGCGTTCCTGACCGATCTCGCGCTGATCGCCGATATCGACGCGATGGATAAGAACGACGAGGACCAGGACGCGAAGGACGCCGTCATCCTCATGACAATGCACAGCGCGAAGGGGCTCGAATTCCCGGTCGTGTTCATCATCGGCATGGAGGAAGGGGTGTTCCCGCACAGCCGCGCGTTCATGGACAACGACGAGCTAGAGGAAGAGCGCCGCCTTGCATATGTAGGCATTACGCGCGCCGAGGAGCGGCTATTCCTGACATGCGCGCAGACGCGGACGCTATTCGGGCAGACGAAGCGGAACATGCCGTCGCGTTTCCTCAAAGAGATACCGGAAGAGCTGATGCAGATCGCGTCACCGGGCGGCACGATCGGCGGGCGCGGGACAGGCTTCGGCAGTCTGCGCGGCGGCGCGCCGACATTCGATGCGAACGGTCCGGGCTTCGGCTATCGTCAGAGTACGGGCGCGCGGCCGATCGGCAGCTTCAGCGGCGGAGCAGGTATTGGCGCCGGAGCGGGAGCAAGGCCTGCGGCGGGCAAGCCGATGGTCGGCGGCAGCGGCGGCGTGCGCGTTACGTCGTCGACGGATGCGGCGCGGACCGTCGGAGGCGCTGGAGCGGGAGCGGCCGGAGGAGACGGCGCTCGCGCATTCGCGACCGGCGACAAGGTGTCGCACGGCAAGTGGGGAACGGGCACGGTCGTTTCGGTGAAGGGCGAGGGCAATGATATGGAGCTGCAGATCGCTTTTCCGGCGCCTGTGGGCGTCAAACGCCTCCTAGCCGCCTTCGCCCCTATAACCAAGTTGTGATCGCGATGTAACGCTTCGAAGCTTACTCGACGTCGAATCTTGAACGCTGGCGCAATTTCCGGTGCTCACGTAGGTCTGCCTACGCTCCGCTCCTCAATTGCTACCATCGTTCAACCTTCTCGGCGCTGACAACTTGGCTTTTGGAATGGAATATTGATATATATTCACTTGGAGAAGAGGGTGGAAGGCGATGGATCAGCAGCAGCAGCGCATGGCGCAATTGGTATCGGATCTCAATCGGTACAATCATGAGTATTATACGCTGGATCGGCCGACGGTCAGCGACAAGGAATGGGATGCGCTGTACGATGAGCTTGCTCTTCTTGAGCGGGAGACCGGCATTGTCCTGCCGAACTCGCCGACGCTCCGCGTCGGAGGCGATGTGCTGAAGGGCTTCGAGCCGCATCGCCACCGCTCTCGGCTATGGAGTCTGGACAAGGCGCAGGATACCGAGGACCTGCACGCGTGGAACGCGCGGGTGACGAAGGCCGTGGCCGACTACAACGCGAAGAATCCGGATTCGCCGCTGCCGTCCCCATCGTATGTCATCGAGTTGAAGTTCGATGGGCTGACGCTGAATTTGACTTACGAGGGCGGCGTGCTGACGCAGGCGGCGACACGCGGCAACGGCGTCGTCGGGGAGGGCATTCTGCCCCAGGTTCGCACGATCCGAACGGTGCCGCTCACCATTCCGTTCGCCGGGGTAATCGAAGTGCAAGGCGAAGGCATCATGCATCTGTCCGTGCTCGAAGCCTATAACCAGACGGCGGCCGAGCCGCTGAAGAATGCCCGCAATGCCGCAGCCGGCGCGCTGCGCAATCAGAATCCGAAGACGACCGCGGAGCGGAAGCTCAACGCGTTCTTCTATAACGTCGGCTACGCCGAAGGCGTGACGTTCGATAACCACGCCGAGATGCATGCCTTCCTGAAGGAGAACGGCTTCCTCGTCAATTCGTATATTGCTTACCATGACCGGATCGAGGATGTCATCGCGGAGCTGGAGAAGATCGGCGAGAAGCGCGAGGGGCTCGATTTCCTGATCGACGGGGCGGTCGTGAAGCTGGCCGATATGCGCACCCGGGAAGCGCTCGGCTATACGGACAAGTTCCCGCGCTGGGCGGTCGCGTTCAAGTTCGAGGCCGAAGAGACGACGACGGTGCTAGAATCCGTGGACTGGCAGGTCGGCCGTACCGGCAAAATCACCCCGCTCGCGCGAGTAGAAGCAGTCGAACTCGCAGGCGTGACGGTTCAGAACTGTACGCTGAACAATGCGGGCGACATCGAACGGAAAAACTTGAAGCATGCGCTCGGCACGCGGGTGTTCATTCGGCGTTCGAACGATGTCATTCCGGAGATTCTGGGCAAGGCAGACGACGAGCCCGGCGGCGAGATTGCGGTGCCGACTGTATGCCCGGCGTGCGGGACGGCGCTCGAGCAGCGCGGCGCGCATCTGTTCTGCAACAATAAGCAGTCGTGCCGGCCGCAGACGGTCGGGCGCATTACGCATTTCGCCTCTCGCGATGCGATGGACATCGAATCGTTCAGCAGCGCGACCGCCGAGCAGCTCTACGATGCCTGCGAGGTTCGCGATCCCGCAGACCTGTATGATCTGAGCTATGATCAACTGATTGCGCTGGATCGCTTCGGCAAGCGGAAGGCCGAGAAGCTGCTGGAGGCGCTTGAGAAGTCGAAGAGCCGCGATTTGGCGGCATTCCTCTTCGGACTCGGCATCCCGAATACGGGGAAGGCAACGACCAAGATGCTGGCGGATCATTACGGCAATCTGGATGCCATACTCGGAGCGAGTGCCGAGGAGCTGCAGGGATTGCCGGATGTCGGAGGCATCGTCGCGGAGAGCATCGTAGGCTTCTTCGCCGATGCAGGCGTGCGCTCCAGCATCGATCGGATGCGGGCGGCAGGCGTGAAGGCAGAAGCGGAGCAGCCGGCTGCCGTTCGGACAGACAGCGTCTTCAGCGGCAAGACCGTCGTGCTGACGGGTACGCTGACCGCCATGTCGCGGGACGAAGCGGCCAAGAAGCTAGAGGCACTCGGCGCGAAGGTGTCCGGCAGCGTGTCCAAGAAGACGGACTATGTCATCGCGGGCGAAGCGGCCGGCAGCAAGCTGACGAAGGCGCGGGAGCTGGGCGTTGCCGTCATCGAAGACGAGGCAGAGCTGCTGCGCCTGCTGGGCGAGTAATCGTGAATATGCAATAAGGGAAGCGCAGATTCCGCAATGAGACGGAATCTGCGCTTCTTTTTCCGAAATGGAAGAAAAAACATTTGCATTCGCTGCCCCGAGTGTGTTAGATTAATACCTGTCGCTTCCGCGGCATAGGCAATCGCAGCAAAGAAACTTGTCGAATGGCAGAATATGCTGTTGACACAGGATGCGAAAGCTGGTAAAGTAATCACTTGTCACGGCGAAAGCTGCTGTGGGAAAAGTTCTTTGAAAACTGAACAAATGGAACACGTCATGTAATACAAGTAATGAGCTAATCAGCTCTTTCCAAGTGGCAACACTTTAATGGAGAGTTTGATCCTGGCTCAGGACGAACGCTGGCGGCGTGCCTAATACATGCAAGTCGAGCGGACTTGATGGAGTGCTTGCACTCCTGATGG